>CAIVBF010000114.1 GCA_903904095.1 uncultured bacterium
ATTTGGCTTATCGGATTTAGAGCCACATATTTCTTCTAAAACTTTGGAGTTTCATTACGGGAAACACCATCAAACCTATATTGATAATCTTAATAAACTGATTGCCGGGTCTGATTTGGAATCAGAAACTTTAGAAAATATCATTATTAAAACAAGCGGTAATGCAGAAAAAATAGGAATTTTTAATAACGCCGCTCAAGTTTATAATCATAACTTTTTCTGGTTAAGTTTAAGCCCGGTTTCAAAACCGTTAGAAATTCCAGAGAACTTGCTTAAAATTATTAACGGTTCGTTCGGGTCTCTTGATAATTTCCATGCTGAATTTAAAAATGCCTGTCTAACTCAATTTGGGAGCGGTTGGGCCTGGCTCATAAAAGACGGGGAAGGATTGAAAATAATGAAAACGGCTAATGCCGATACCCCTATTGCCCATGGACTTAAACCACTATTTGTTATTGATGTCTGGGAACATGCTTATTATTTAGATTTCCAAAATCGTCGAGCTGATTATGTTGAGGGAATTTTGAAAAATTTAATAAATTGGAAATTTATTGAAAGTAATATCTAGAATATCTTTTAGAGTTATTTAGTCTAAATGAGAAAAAAGTTTAAATTAATTTTTTTATGTACCAAAATCCTTATATTAAAATAAAACCTAAAACCAAAAAACCGTATACGGAAATTTTTTTGGTTCGTCATTGTAATCCTGATTATAGTCTTGAGTCAAAAGTTGGTGAAAGACAGATGCCTTTATCCAAGGAAGGTCGTAAGCAAAGAAAGTATTTAACTAAAACATTGCTCACTCTGGGTTTAGAGAAAATGTATGCGAGCGAACTTAAGCGCGCCCAGGAGACAGCTTTTCCTTGCGCCGAAAAAATTAAAAAAGAAATTATTATTGATGGCCGGTTGAATGAAATTGATTGGAAAAATTGGTCTCAAATCAAATATTTCCACATGTCTGAGAAAAAACGAGCTAAGCATTTAAAAAATTATCGTGATCTTGATAATCAATTAGATAAGATGCAGGTTATCGCCCGGCGCGCTTTAGCCGATATTTTCAAAAACAATAAGGGGCGCAGGGTGGCCATCTTTTCTCACGGTAATTTTATTAGAGCACTTTTAACCGGGATACTTAACGCTGATGTAATTGGATTTTTATCTTTAGAAATTTTTCAATCGTCAATTAGCAAATTAGTTATTGACCGAGATGGCTATATTAAGATTAGTTATATTAATGACGTAAGTCATTTACCGATTATTCCTCAAGAAGATTTATTTACTACGCTTCATGATTAATTTTGTGATTTATGTGTTTTAAAAAGAAACATCTAATTTCCGCTATTATAATTGGCACAATTCTTCAGGGCCTTATTGTTAATGTCAAAAATGTTTCAGCGGCTACGAACCTCAGTGGCCGTATTTTATTGCAAGTTCAGTCGCATGGCGAGGCTTGGTATGTTAATCCGTTAAATAATCGCCGTTATTATTTGGGCCGACCGACAGATGCTTATAATGTAATGCGTAATTTAGGTTTAGGAATTTCTAACAAAGATTTCGCCGTGATTTCTAATTCTTCAACTCGCTTAGCTGGCCGAATTTTAATTAAAGTTGAAGATTATGGCAGGGCATATTATTTTGATCCGAGTAATTTAAAACTTTATTATCTTGGCCGACCCGATGATGCTTTTCAGGTAATGAGACAGCGCGGCCTAGGGATAACTGATTTTGATTTAAATAAGATTTCAATGGCTAGTAATTCTGCCTCGGTTCCAGTCGTTTCTTTGAATACTTCTCCAGTTACTCAAGCACCGACTGATTTAAAAGTTTCTACTTATAATTTTAAATATAAAAACTTAATTCAAGAAATTAGCCTTGATTTGTCCTCATCTTTATATCAAAGTTACTCTAATTCGCCAAAAGTTTTTACATATCAGACAAATAACGAACCGCCTAATTTACGCGAATCTTTTTACGGCTTATTTCTAAAGCTCAAAAGTAATGATAATAGTATTGATAGCGCTATCTTTAAACTGAAAGCCATTGCTCTCCAGAATGATTTAAGTAATGATGAAATTGTAAACTTAGTAATGGCCTGGGTCCAATATATTCCTTATGATCAAGCTAAATTAAATGCCAATGTCCAATCTAATAATAACCCTTATTATCCTTATGAAACACTTTATTTAGACAGGGGCGTTTGTTCAGATAAGACTTTTTTGGCGATTGTTCTTCTGCGGAAATTGGGTTATGGAGCGGCAATTTTAGATTTTCCTGATCTAAATCATACCGCGGCGGGAATTCAATGTCCCCTTAGTGATTCAATTAATTCTTCCGGATACTGCTATATTGAGACAACTAATTATTTTCCAATTGGTGTTATTCCCCAAACAATAAATTCCGGTCAAGCTCAAAATGCTACCAATGAATTTGTTAACTTATTTAGCTCGTCTAATTTAGGGCGCATTGAAATATTGCAAAAAACCAGTGGAAAAATATACCAGGGGATGGTGATTGTTAAAGCTCAGGCGGAAAGTTTAAAAAATGAAAAAGATTATTTAAGTGCTGAAGAAAATAATATTAATAACGCAGCCAGTGATTTAAAAATTAAAGAAAATGATTTAAGTGATTTTAAAATAAAAATGGATAACTACTATAATAATGGGGAAACCTCTCTCTATAATAGTTTAATTTCTAGTTATAATAATCTGGTTAATAGTTACAACGCTGATCTATCTATTTATCGCACTAGAGTTGCGGATTATAATAAGCGCGCTGACGCTTTTTATAAATCTTCCAAGGACTTTTATCAACAGTAATTGATATATAAATAGTATTTTGTCAAGGTATTTACAAAAATAAGTTTTTCCTTTATATTATTAGCAGAGGTTTGCTCATACCGAACAAACCCTTTTTAAATAATCATGCTCCTATGGCGCCTAGCCATTATTTTCTTGTTTAGTATTAAGCTAAACTGAGGGAGCAGAAGTAATAAAGAAAAATATGATAAAGACTCCAAGTCTAGAAGAAATGTTAAAAGCCGGTGCCCATTTTGGCCACCGCACTAACCGTTGGCACCCGAAAATGAAGCAATTTATTTTCACTTCAAAAAACGGTATTTATATTATTGACCTTAAAAAGACTCAAGAAAAGTTAGAAGAAGCTTTAGAGTTCATGGTTAAGCTTGTTGGCGAAGGTAAGAGCATTTTATTTGTTGGCACCAAGAATCAGGTTTCTGAACCGATGAAGAAAATGGCTATTGCGGCCGCTCAGCCTTATATTGTTGGAAAGTGGTTAGGTGGTTATTTAACTAATTTCTTGATTGTAAAGAAATCGGTTAAAAAATACTTAGATTTAACTGAAAAAAGAGATGGCGGTAAACTTGAAAAATATACAAAAAAAGAACGTTTAAACTTTGATCGTGAGATTAAAAAGTTAGAATTAAGAGTCGGTGGTTTAACTACTCTTAACAAACTGCCCGACGCTCTATTTGTTTGGGACATCAAAGAAGAAGAAACGGCCATTAAAGAGGCTAGACAAAAGAATATCCCAATTATCGCTATTTGCGATACTAATGTTAATCCGGACGAAGTTAATTATCCAATTCCAGCCAATGATGATGCTACCAAAACAATCCAATTAATATTAGATTCTATTGAAGACGCCTTGGTAGCGGCCAAAAAAAATATTAAATAAATATAATTTTCCATATTAATTATCATTTGATAGTTATATCGGAATTTAAAAATATGGAACTCATTAAACAATTAAGAGAAATGACTGGCGCGGGAATGGTTGATTGTCAGAAAGCTTTGAAAGAAGCTAATAATGATTTAAATCTAGCGGTTGAAATATTGCGTAAAAAGGGAATCGCCAAAGCGGCTAAAAGAACCGATCGCGATACAAATGAAGGCATTGTTAAAGTTATGACTAATGCTGATAAAACAGAAGCTTATATATTAGAGCTTAATTCGGAAACAGATTTCGTTTCTAGAAACGATAAATTTCAATCTTTCGCTGAGTCAGCTATTCAGTTACTTAAGGAAAATCGCAGCGAAGATCTGAATGCCCTCCTGTCTTTAAAAATGCAGGATATGACTGTAGAAGAAACTCTTGCTAATTTAAGCGGTACAATCGGTGAAAAAATGAATATAAAGCGTTTTGATATTATTAAAGGAGCGACTGTTGCTGCCTATTCTCATTTAGGCGGGAAGATGGGGGTTTTAGTTTCTCTTGATCAACCCGATAAATCAGAATTAGCGATGGATATTGCCATGCAGGTTGCGGCCGCTAATCCTAAGTATTTAATTCCGGCCGAAGTTGAAGTAGCCGAAATGGAAAAAGAAAAGGAAATCTACAAAGAACAGCTTTTGAAAGAAGGAAAACCAGTTGAAATGGTTGATAAGATTGTAGCTGGTAAAATGGGTAAATATTATTCAGAAGTTTGTTTAGTTGAACAGGAATTTATTAAGGATGATAAGAAAAAAATAAAAGACATTTTAGGCGGAACGAATGTACTTAAATTTGTCCGCTACTCTCTCTAATAAAATTATCTAGCCCAAGTTTTTCTTGGGCTTCTTAAAATATAATTAAATGCTAATTGCTAAAATACAATTTGCCCCTTGGGATAAATTTTATAATTTTTCGCTTGGTGGTCTTGATCTTGCTATTGGTAATTACGTTATTGTTGACACAGAATTAGGGACTGAATTAGGAAAAATTGTTTCTATAATTTCTGCGCCTAGTAATAATATTGTTAATGGCAAAGAAGAGGAACGTGAAATAAAACCAATTATTCGTAAAGCTACTTATGACGATGTCGCTAGACTGCCCAGTGCTGAAAAAAAGGAGGAAGTTTTAAAGAATTGCCAAGACTTAATTTTAAGACAAGGACTGTCAATGAAATTGGTTGATGTTCATTTTTCTTTTGAAGGGAATAGAATGAATTTCGCTTTTATTGCCGAAGGTAGAGTTGATTTTAGGGAATTAGTTAAAGAATTAGCTGCGCAATTTAATGTTAATATTCGTTTAACTCAAATCGGTACACGCGACGAAGCTAAAATAACTGGTGATTGCGGCCCTTGTGGGAAAGAATTATGCTGCAAAGGAGTATTAAAAGAATTTTCTTCAATTACTTCGGAAATGGCTGAAGCCCAGCAAGTTGTTAATCGTGGTTCGGAAAGAATCTCGGGGATGTGCGGGCGTTTAATGTGCTGCTTGGCTTATGAATATGAAGGCTATAAAGATTTAGCCAGTAAATTGCCGCCGATCGGCACAAAAGTTAATGTAGACGGCGTAAGAGGGGTTGTTGTCGGACAGCATATTTTGAAACAGGTTGTTGACGTAAAAGTTCCCGCCGAAAAGAGCGATGAGCGAGACACAATCATCCCGGTTGATATTAATCGAAAAAAGAAATAAATTTTGTGTTGAATGGTGAAAGGGTGAAACTAAATGTAGCTCCGGATGAAATACTTATTGAAGTGCTTAGGGAAAAACTTGGTGTTAAAAGTCCTAAATGCGGATGTAATAAAGGGGA
>CAIVBF010000115.1 GCA_903904095.1 uncultured bacterium
ATTTTATAACAACTTTTTATATAAATAATATGCCTAAAAAAGAGAAAATCTTACTTATTTCAGTAGCAATAATTATTGTTGCCGCTATCTCGTTTTTAATCTACCGCTATTATAAATCCGCCAATACCGCAACCTTCCCTAATCATATCCAAAATGCAACCGGAACCGCTGAAGATTTAAATGAACCAAATATCGGTTTTACCCCGACCTATCAAGAAACGGCCACACCTTTAAGCCAAGTTCCGAACTATCAAGCGCTTAAAACAAAATATGGATTAAGTCTATCAGAGGCTCAAGAAAAATATTTAAATGACAATCGCTTCTTACTTATTAACTACGATCAAGTTCCCTTTTTTAAATCGGGATTTAACTTTGATCAATGGTTAGTGGATTCCGATTCAATGGGCGGCGGTTCTATCTATAACCGCAAACCTGAAGATACTGTTTTAGTTACACCCGATACGGTTCTGCATACTTATCATAAATATTTTGAATTAACTTTAGAAGAGTTAGAGCAACATGAACTTAGTCAGGCTCTAGGCGAATTCTTAACTGGCCTACACGCTAATTTAAATAAAGCGGTTAAAGCCAGCGACGGAGAAATTAAAGCGCGCTACCAGAATCTTGAAGCACAGATTGTTTTAGGACAAATATTACTTGAAAATAAAAGCGCGGCTAAACCGAGTTATTTTAACAATCCCGAAGAGGAAATTAAATACACGACCGACGATGAAACAATCGATTCTCTTGATAATGCTAATATGCTATTAGCTAAATATTCTAGCGATTTAACTCCGGAATTAATTAGTGCAGTCAAAACAGATTTAACCGAAATTTATGCCGCTAAGAATATCGGTGCCTCCCCGTTGTTTATAAAATATGACGAGCAGTTAAAAACCGACTATACTCAGTTTACTCCGCGTAGCCACTATACTAAGAATTCAACTTTACGCGCCTATTTCCGAGCGATGATGTATCTCGGCCGAAGCAGTTATTTATTACACAGCGACCTCGGTTTAGCTGATACTAATTTACTTGTTAAACAAATGGCGCTAAGTTACGGAACAACAACGCCTTTAACTGCCTGGGAAAAAATTACTAATATCACTGATTTCTATGCCGGAAAAAGTGATGACTTAACTTACAACGACTGGAAAAATTTTGAAGCAAACGTGCTCGGTGCCAATATTAATTCTGATGCCGATTTAATTTCTAAAGATAATATCGCTAAATTAAAAGCTAATTTTAATCAGCTCAAGAAACCGAAAATATTATCCGATGTAATTATTGATGAAAATATTGCTAACCGCGATAAGGCGAGCTTGCTTGATCAGTCTTTATCTTTCCGTGTCTTCGGTCAAAAATTTTCTTTCGATGCTTCTATTTTAAATGATTTAACGGCCGGACAGGAAAAGACAGAAGTAAAATTACCTTCAATTCCATCCGCTTTATTTGTCCCGGCGGTCCTGGGCGATTTAAGAGCGGAAAAATATGCCAGTGATTTTTTACAAAAGACGGCCGGCTTTAGTTTAGAAGAAGCAACAAGTTTTCTTACTAAACTAGGGCTGAAAAAAGCGTCAATTAAAAACGTTAGCGAGTCTGAATGGTATGGTTCTCTGGGTAGTTCTTGGCTTTATGTTTTAGGCGCATTGACCCATAACTATGGAGCGAACTATCCGCTCTATATGCAGTCTCGTTCATTTTTAGATAAGCAGATACAAACTTTTCTAGGTTCTTATGCCGAACTGAAACACGATACTTTGCTATACGCAAAACAGAGTTATGCGGAAATGGGCGCCGGCGGCAATGATGAACCCCTTCCTCCTTTAGCTAAAGGATTTGTCGAACCGAATCTGGAATTCTGGAATAGATTTAATAAATTAATTGATAAGACTACATTGCTTTTCGAAGATAATCATTTATTTGAAAATCAAGCGGCCAAGGAACGATTAAGCCAATTCAAAAAAATTGTTACCTTATATACAAAGATAGCCGAGCAGGAATTACGTAGCCAAGTTATTAGTGATGACGATTACGAAACTTTGCGAACAACTAAACTGGCCTTTATGGCTCAGCCTTTTGAGGCGGTAGATCCGACCGAAACTTCTGGCCAGACAGCTTTAATTGCCGATATTCATACCGACATGGTTCAAAATCAAATCCTTTACGAGGCAACAGCCAAGCCTTATTTAATGTTAGCAATTGTCGGTAATGAAAATTCACCGCGCGTCGTCGCCGGCTTAGCTTATAATCATTATGAGTTAACTGATCCGATTGGGTCTCGTTTAACCGATGAAAACTGGCGTAATCGAGTTTATAAAGATAATAGTTTATTACCGGCTAAAAACTTTTGGTACGATTCTCTTTTGACTAAATGAAAATAAAAAAAATTACCATCGTTATTATTTCGCTTTTAGCGCTTTTAGCGTTATTAGCTATTTTAGTCTTAATTTTTTCTGAGACTAGTTTTAAGAAAGTAAATAAAAACAATACTAACTCGAACCAAGATAATCTAATCAGCGCACAATATACCGACTCCTCTCTTTTTCTTTCGGTAATAAAACAAACTAAAGCAAAAGCATCTTCGGAAATAATAAATGGGCTAATTGTGCCGCATCATTTATTAGCGAAAGACATTATTGCCGCCGCCTTTGCTTACGCCTCAGCCAATAACTACAAAAACATTGTCCTACTTAGTCCCGATCATTTTCAGGCCGGAAAATCAGAAATTTCCGTGACCGAAAGAAGTTTCTCGACAGTTTTTGGGATCGTGGAGACTAATAAAGAAATCGTCCGCCAACTAAAAGAATTATCTTTTGTCGGCGAAGGCGATTTTTTTTATCGTGAGCATGGCTTACAGGCTCAACTGCCTTTTATTAAATATTATTTTCCGCAAACAAAAATTATTGCAATTACTTTCAAGCCGACAACTTCGCGCGACAAGCTTGATAAAGTAATAGCGATTCTGGAAAAAAATTTACCTCCCGACTCTCTAATAATCCAAAGCACCGATTTTTCTCATTATCTTAACCCCGCGCAAGCCGCAATTAAAGATTCCGAATCGATTAATATTATTAACAATGAAAATACTCCGGAGGCTTTAAATCTTAAGCAACCGGACAATATTGATTCTGCGGCCGCCCTATATGTTCAAACTAGTCTGCAAAAAGATTTTTTTAAAACTAAGTCGATTATTTTAGAGCATAAAAATTCTCAAGATTACACGGCCGAATATGTTTCTTCTTCGACTAGTTATTTTTCGGTCGCTTACCAATAATTTTAATTTTATCTGGCGCAAAAATAAAAACCGCTTTTTAAGCGGTTTTATTTATATCTATTTTTTTATAATCTTAGTAATCCCTCAACTTCTCTAATCCCTTAAACTTTCGGATCTTCTCTAAAGCCTTAGACTCAATCTGACGAATACGTTCACGAGTAACCTCAAATTCCTGTCCAACTTCTTCTAAAGTATGGGCAACGCCATCAACTAACCCAAAACGCATTTCTAAAATTCTTTGTTCTCTTGGTGATAACTGAGCGACAATCGCCTTAACGTAGTCGCGTAGAAGCTGCAAAGCGGCAACACGATCAGGCGTAACATTCTTTACATCTTCAATAAAATCTTCAAGAGTTGAATCTTCGTCATCATCACCGATAGTTGTCTCTAGAGAAATAGTATCCTGAGAAATCTTCATGATATAACGAATCTTATCTAACTCTTCGCCCATTTCCGAAGCGATTTCATCAGCTAGCGGCTCACGTCCTAATTCCTGAATTAAATTACGCTGTACCTGCTGAAACTTATTAATCGTTTCAACCATATGAACCGGAATACGAATTGTTCTAGACTGATCGGCTAAAGCACGCGTAATCGCCTGACGAATCCACCAAGTTGCGTATGTCGAAAACTTATAGCCTTTTCGATATTCAAATTTTTCAACCGCGCGAAATAATCCGATATTTCCTTCCTGAATCAAATCTAATAAACTCATTCCCTTCGCTCCGGCAAACTTCTTCGCGATTGAAACGACTAAACGCAAGTTCGCTTCAATAATTCTTTTCTCCGCTTCCTTATCACCCTTCTCTTTTCGTTTCGCGAGCTCAACTTCTTCTTCACCGGTTAATAAAGCAACCTTACCGATTTCCTTTAAATACATCTGAATTGAATCGGCGCTTAATTTTGATAAATCAATATTCATCGCGTTCTGATGAGCTAAAGCCTTGCCGGTTAAAACTGGTTCATTCGCTTTCTTCTCGGCCATATCTAAAATTCGTCCGGAATCTTCCATAATTCTAACACCGCCTCTCTGCAGGTCGCCTAAAAAGACATCGTATTCATAGACGTATTCTTCAACTTCGGGAAATAAATATAATAACTCAGTTTCCGTTATAAATCCTCTTAAGCGTCCCTTCTCAATAAGTTTTTGCATCTGCTCTTCGCTCGGTCTTTTAATTTCTCTTTCTTCAACGACCTTAACAATTTTTTTAGCATGCAAAGACTTAATAGTAGGCATTTTTTTATTGACCTTTTTGGAAGCCACTGCCTTCTTAGTGTTTTTAGCCTTTGGCTTAACAACTTTAAGCGGAACCTTCTTAGACGGTTTAGTTTTTTTATTTTTTAGCACGGGTTTTTTCTTAATTTTTGAAACTGATTTAGCGGCTTTAACAATCTTTTTAGTTTTTCCTGGCTTAATCTTCGCCATATTATTTTAAAGATATTTTAAATATAATTTAATTCTATTTTCAATTTAAATTTATTTTTTTTATCTCATCCGTTAATCTCTTTAGCTCATCCATGAGACGAAGCGTCTCATTGCTGTCCCCCTTTTTCTCTGACTCTAAAAGTAGCTTCTCAATTTTCTTTATATTCTTTTGATATGAGTACTTTTTAAGCTCAACAATTATTTTTACGGCCAACGAAC
>CAIVBF010000116.1 GCA_903904095.1 uncultured bacterium
GAGAATACAATCACAATCTGGATGATAAGGGCCGTTTGGCAATTCCGGTTAAATTCCGAACTATTTTAAAAAAGGGAGCAGTTGTTACTAAGGGATTAGATAACTGTTTGTTTTTGTATTCAAAAGAACAATTTGATAAAATTGCTCAAAAATTTGCCGCCCTGCCTTTAAGTCAGGCCAAAGCCAGAGCTTTTGCTCGTCATATGTTAGCTGGAGCTATGGAGCTGGAATTTGATAATCAAGGAAGAGTAACCTTGCCTGAATATTTACGTAAGTTTTCTGGTTTAAAGAAAAGTGTTATCGTTACCGGTCTGTATAATCATTTAGAAATTTGGGATGAAGCCGCTTGGAATATATATAAGAGTGAATCAGAGAGAAATAGCAATGCAATAGCCGAAGAATTAGGCGATTTAGGAATTTAAAAAATAAATATGGCCTATAATCATATTCCAGTAATGTTGCCGGAAGTTCTGGAATATCTGAAGCCTCGTAAGGGGCAAAAGTTTATTGATGGAACTTTGGGTGGAGCTGGTTATACCATCGCTCTGGCAAAAGCAGTCGGGAGTAATGGTTTAGTTTTAAGTACTGATTTAGATCAATTGGCAATTAGTAATGCTACTGAAAAGATAGAACAATTAAAATTAAAAAATATAGTTTTAGTTAAAGATAACTTTAAAAATTTAGCTGCGATGGTTAAGGAAGAATTTCCGGTTGGTCAGAAATTTGATGGTATTGTTTTTGATCTTGGATTATCTTCGGCTCAGCTTGATGATGAAGAAAGAGGTTTCTCTTTCAAGAGCTCTGGCCCATTAGATATGGCTTTTGGGACAGGAGGAGAAGTAAGTACCGAAGAAATTATTAATGAATACCCATTATTGGAATTAACTAGGATTTTTAAAGAATACGGTGAGGAAAGACAGGCCTATCGATATGCCAAGGCGATTGTTGAGGCCAGAAAGTTTATTAGAATAAAGACCACGGCTGATTTAGTATCAATAATTGAAAAAATTTTTCCTCCTCGCTTTTATCATAAGATTCATCCGGCCACTAAATTGTTTCAAGCTTTGCGGATGGAGACAAATGGTGAACTGGCTAGTCTAACAGGGGTTTTACCAGATGCTATAAATCTTCTAAAACCGGGTGGAAAAATAGTTCTAATTTCCTTTCATAGCGGAGAAGATAGAATAGTCAAAAGATTCTTTAAGTCCAGAACAGATATTAAGATTTTAACAAAGAGACCTTTAGTTCCCGGCGATTCAGAAACTATGGCAAATCCTCGGGCTCGTAGCGCCAAATTTAGAGCGGCGCAAAAAATTAATTAGATAATTTTTAAATTAACATAATTTATTTTAATTTATGACTAAGATAGTCAATGCTTACAGTTCTAGAATAAAGCCAGTTTCAAAGGGTTTTAGGATAGATCTGAAGAAAATTAATATTAGCATTTTTTCTATTTTATCTGTATTAGGAATTTTTTATCTTGTCTCAATTAGTGATTTAACGGTTAAGGGTTTCGCCTTGCAGGAATTAAAATCGCAGGCCGATTCTATTAGTAATGAAAAATTGCTTAATGAAGAAAAAATTAATAAATTACAATCTTATTATTATTTAAGTTCCAGAACTAAAGATCTAAACATGGTGGCGATAGGCGATATTGAATATTTAAACAAAAATGCCACCGCTTTAGCTAAAAAATAAATATTTCTTATGTGGCGTGACAAGGCTAAGATAATCTATTCCGGTAAAGTTAAGGACAATAATAATCGCTTACGTTTAGTAGTTGCGATTGTTTTTTTATTAGCTGGGTCATTGATTTATAAACTATTTAATGTTCAGATTACTCAGTGTGATTGGTATACCGCTTTAGCTTCTTCGCAACATCAGATATACAGTAAATTAAAACCCGACCGCGGTCAGATATATTTAAAGGAAAAAATTGATAATCAAGAAAAATTTTATCCGATCGCTACTAATAAAGACTTTGCTTTTCTATATGCCGTGCCAAAAGATATTAGTGATCCGGCCCTGATGGCTGAAAAAGTTTATGAATATTTTGATAAGCCTTTTAATAGAAGCACTGAGGTCGTTTCAAGCAGTACTAGTTCTGCAACTGAGACAAGTCTGATTAGTGTTAGTAAAGAAGAAAAAATTACTGATTATTTAAAACACCTAGATAAACCAGATGACCCTTATGAACCTTTAAAGAATAAGATTAGTACTGATGAATTACTCGGTTTTTATGCTTCGCTTATAACTAGTACCTCTAGTCCGATAACAGCCAATGATTTAGATATAAAAGATGAAAAAGTCATTTATAAAAATGCTAGTTCAACGGCTGGAGCGGAAGTGAAAATTCCCGGTTTTGGATTTGATTTTAAGAACTACCGCTATTATCCAGAAAATGAAATTGGTTCTCAATTGCTTGGCTATGTTAGTTATATAGATGAGGAAGAAAAGGGTCATTATGGTCTTGAGGAATTTTTTAATGATGATTTATATGGCAAATTTGGTTCGGTAAAAACTGAAAGAGGAGCTAAGACCGACATGATGATTGTTAACGATCGTGAATATATTAAACCAGAGAATGGTAGCGATTTAGTTTTAACTATTGATCGTAATATTGAATTTTTTGCTTGCGAAAAACTTAAGGAAACAGTTAAAAAGCATGGCGCTTCGGGCGGTTCGGTAATTATTGTCAGCCCAAAAACCGGCGCGATTATTGCTATGTGTTCTGAGCCAAGTTTTGATCCTAATAATTACAATAATGTTAAAGATATAAGTGTATTTAATAACCCATCTATTTTTTATCAGTACGAGCCTGGTTCCGTTTTTAAAGTCGTCACGATGGCAATCGCGATTGATCAAGGTAAAGTTTCTCCCACTACGACCTATAAAGATGGCGGAGAAATCATGATTCCAGGCTGGAATAAGCCGATACGAAATTCTGATTTTTCAACTTTTGGCGGCCATGGCGTTGTTGATATGAACACAGTTCTAGATTATTCTCTAAATACTGGAGCGGTTTTTGCCATGAGACAAGTAGGGCCAAAAATTTTTGCCGACTATGTTAAGAACTTTGGTTTTGGTGAAAGAACGGGGATTGAACTCGGTTCCGAAAGTCCTGGTAATATCCGCAATTTATTTCAAAATAAGGTGAAGGAAATTGATGCGGCTACAGCTTCTTTTGGGCAAGGTATTGCCGTTACGCCTCTGCAGATGATTATGCCGTATCAGGCGATAGCAAATCATGGGGTTCTTATGAAACCGTATATTGTTGATGCGATTATTCATCCGGACGGTAAAACAGAAGTAACTGTTCCCAAACAAGTTCATAGAGTAATATCCGAAAAAACAGCCGCGACCATTTCGGCTATGTTAGTTAATGTTGTTGAGAATGGTCATGCTAAAAAAGCTCATATTGACGGTTATTATCTTGGTGGTAAGACCGGGACAGCCCAAGTTGCTACTAGTGGCGGTTATAGTACTAGTGATTATATTCACACATTCATCGGCATTGGTCCGATTGATAATCCCGCTTTTGTTATGTTGACTAAAATTGACCGGCCCAAGGATGTTCAATATGCCGAGGGTTCAGCCCTGCCTCTATGGAGAGATATTGCTGATTTCATGTTGAAATATTATCAAATTCCTAAAACTAGAAAATAAATTTTTGTTATTCTGTTATAGAATATTAAAATATGCGTAGACTCTTGCGATTAAAATTAAAAATTTGGTCTAAACTGATTCTTAGAAGATATCAGCCTATTATTATTGGCATTACCGGCTCTATTGGGAAAACCAGTGCCAAAGATGCAATTGTTAGAGTATTAGAGGGAAAAATATCTTCGCGAGCTAGCTCTAAAAATTATAATAATGAAATTGGCGTTCCCCTTACTATTATTGGAGTTGATTCACCGGGTAAAAATATTTTCGGATGGATTAATGTCGGTCTCAAAGCGATAAAGCTAATTTTGAAAAAAGATGAAAAGTATCCTCGTGTTTTGATCTTGGAAATGGGGGTTGATAGGCCGGGAGATCTTAATTATTTAACTAACATCGCTCCTGTTAATGTAGCTTTGGTTACGGCAGTTAGCTATTCCCACTTAGAATATTTTGGCAGTTTGAATAACATTAAAAAAGAAAAACAAGTTTTAATTGAGAAGCTTGATAGTAAAGGATTAGCTATTTTGAACTACGATAATGAATCAACCAGGGAAATGGTTAGTGTTAGCAAGTCCAGGGTCATAACTTACGGCCTTTCTAAGGGAGCTGATTTGCAAGCCCAGGACATCATTTATAATTTCAGTAGGGGAAATTATGAATTAGATGGAATTAATTTTAAATTGAGCTATAAGGGTTCCATTGTGCCGGTTAATATGAAGAATGTTCTGAGTGAATCTTCTATTTATGCCGCTTTAGCCGCTACGGCCGTGGGGATTTATTTTGATCTTAATTTAGTAGATATTGCTAAATCACTGAATGATTTTGTCTTACCTCGTGGCCGAATGAATCTTTTGCCTGGAATCAAAAATACTTTTGTTATTGACGATACTTATAATTCATCCCCCGAGGCTGCTTTGGCGGCTATAGATATCTTAAGTAGAGTTAAGATTGATGATAAATCATCAAAATACGCTGTTTTAGGAGAGATGCTTGAAATAGGGCATTATACTGAAGAAGGGCATCGTCTAGTAGGCTCTAAGGTATTTGAAGGTAATATTGATTATTTAATAGCCGTTTCGGAAAAATCCCGTGATTTTGTTCGTGGTGCTGTTGAGGCAGGGATGGCCGCTGATAATGTTTTTTATTTTGATGCCCCTGAAGAAGCTGCTAGTTTTTTAAAAGACAGGATTAGAACTGGCGACCTTTTACTTGTTAAGGGTTCACAGGGGGCCCACATGGAAAAAGTTGTTAAAGAGTTAATGGCTGAACCAGAAAAAGCGGAACAGTTATTAGTTAGACAGGGTAAAGAATGGCTGTAGTTTATTAATCTAAAATAAATAACTAAAATTTATTATAATGGTGAGCGAATTTGTTTTTTGCTCATTTTTTTTATTTTTAAAATTTGTTATACTGATTTATATGTCTATTCTTATCCTTGGTGGCCGAGGTAATCTCGGGTCGCAACTCACAAAGATTTTTAAAGCTGATCATGAGACCATCTCTTTAGATAAAGAGGATCTTGATGTTTTAGATTTTCCGCTTTTAAGTTCAATGATACAAAATACTAAGCCTAGCTTAATTATTAATACGGTCGCTTATAATGCTGTTGATAAATGTGAAGACCCCGTTGAATATAAGTTGGCCTTGAAATTGAATCAAGAATTGCCCGGAGTTTTAGCTGATTTAGCGTTAGAGACTGGCGCTACTCTAATTCATTATTCAAGCGATTATGTTTTTAATGGCATTCCAGAAAAAATAGAATTCTCAGAGACGGACACGCCTAATCCGGTTAACAAATATGGTCAGAGTAAGTTCTTCGGTGAAAGAGAAATCATAAAAAGAGGCGAGATTGGTCTAAATTATTATCTGATTAGAACTTCAAAATTATTTGGCCCTAAAGGTGAGAGTGATAATGCAAAACCAAGTTTTTTTGACATAATGCTTAATTTAGCTCAAGATAATAAGGAAATATCCGTTGTTAATGAAGAATTAAGCTGTTTTACTTACACAAATGATTTGGCCGAGGCGACTAAAAGACTATGGGAGTTAGAGATGGAATCTGGAATTTATCACCTTATTAATGAGGGGGAAGCGACTTGGGCTGATGGAGTTATTGAATTGTTTAGAATTAAAAAAATAAATGCTTTTCTTAAAATGGTTAGGAGCGAAAATCTGTTGCGCCCGGCTCGCCGCCCAAAATATTCAGTTTTAAAAAACACTAAGCTTAAGAAATTAAGAAATTGGAAATTAGCTTTAAGAGAGTATTTAGAAAAATAAATTTTTAAAATTCATTTATAAATAATATGAGAGGAATTATATTATCAGGTGGATCGGGGACCAGACTTAGGCCACTCACTAAAATTACTAGCAAACAGTTATTACCTGTTTATCATCGGCCGATGATTTATTACCCCCTAAACACTCTTATCAAAGCTGGCATAAAAGAAATTTTGATTATTGTTGCTCCAGAAAGCGCTGGCGATTACTTAAATCTGCTCGGTTCGGGAAAAGAATTTGGGGTTAAATTTACCTATGAAATTCAAGATAAACCGGAGGGTTTAGCCCAAGCCTTTATTATTGGTGAGAATTTTATTGACAAAGAAGATGTTGTCATGATTTTGGGCGATAATATATTTGAAGATGATTTCTCGGAAGAGATAAAAAGTTTTAAAGGCGGCGCGAAAATATTTGCTAAAAAAGTACCCGACCCAGAGAGATTCGGGGTTGTTAAGTTTGATAGTAACTTAAAAGCAGAAAAAATTATTGAAAAACCAGTTGAATATTTAAGCAATTTTGCTGTGACCGGACTTTATATTTATGATAAGCGGGTTGTTGAAATCGCTAAAACGATGAAACCGAGCGAAAGGGGAGAGCTAGAGATTACTTCTGTTAATAATATTTATTTGGAGAAAGGAGAATTAGAGGTGGCTATGGTTAACGGAGAATGGCTTGATGCGGGAACTTTTGACAGTCTTCTAAAAGCTCAAAATTTTGCTAAAGAGAAATTGGCGGCGAAAATGATAATCTAAAAAATAAACCGACCGCTTACGGTCGGTTTTAAGATTTTCCATTATGAAACTAATAGTTGGGTTCTTAACTTATAACGAATCAAGCGCTAAATATTTAGAAGAATTTTTAGTAAGTTTAGCTGGGGCGCTGAATTTTTTAGATCGCTCTGAATTTAAGATATTTGCACGCGATAACAGCGACGCTTTAAATCCCAAGAATAAATTATTCATTGATGAATTCAATGCTTCTCATAATAATTTGATTGAATACTCAACCGAAAATAATAATTTTGGTTTTGGTGTATCCTTTAATGTTTTGATTAGTAAGGCTATATCCTCTCAAGCTGAATATTTCTTGATTCTTAATCCTGATATGATTCTTGATTATAAAGCTGTTCAGAATTTAGTTAGGGCTCTTGATGAAAATAAATCATTTTCAGCCGCTAGTCCTAAAATTTATTATTGGGATTTTTTAAATAATATCAAAACCAATAAGATTGATTCTTTGGGCATAACAGTAAGGCCGGGCCTTCGTTTCTCTAATCTCGGCCAAGGGTTTGACGATAACGGGCAGTTTGACAACGGGGATATTATTGGTCCCTCTGGAGCGTCCGGCCTATTCCGACTTGCCGACTTAGAGAGAATTGTGGAATTAGGGGTTAATGGCAAAAGACAGTATTTTGATGAGAGATTTTTTATGTATAAAGAGGACTGTGATTTGGCCTATCGTTTGTATTTAGCTGGCCTGAAAACAGTTATTGTACCAGAGGCTTTAATATATCATGATCGCAGCAGTGGATCGGGCAAACAAAATGTATTTAAAAAAATTACTAATAGATTTAGAATAAGTCGTCAAATAAGAGCCTGGTCTCTCCAGAATCAGAATATTTTATACTATAAATACTGGAAAAATCAGAATTTTGTCAATAAATTTTTGATTATTTTCTGGTTTTTATCATCATTAGTTTTTTCTCTTATATTAGAGCAATTTAACCTAAAAACGTATTTTAAGAAGCTTTAGAGCGGTATATTCTTGACTAATACAAAATAATGTGATAGGTTAAGAGTAATTAGCGCTCACTTAGTGCTTCCAATTTTGCTTATAATAATATGAATAATTTATTAGAAAAAATTGTTAAAGAACAGAATACTGAAGAATTCAATAGTTTAGATGCTACTAAAATTGTTAACTCTCTGTTTTCTGAACTTTTAGATAGGGAAAAAGATATTTTATCTCGTCGTTTTGGTTTGGGCGGTGATAAATCAGAGACTCTGGAAAAAATAGGCGGTTTACATAAGTTAACCAGAGAACGTGTCCGTCAGATTGAATCGGCCAGCATAAAGAAAATTAAAAAATTGGAAAATTTAGAGATGTCTATTGATTTTCTAAAGAAAGCTGTTGAAGATCTGCTAGAGGAAAATGGCGGCCTTATTAGACGCGACTATCTTTTAGATATTTTGACAGTAATTTGTTTAGAGATTAATAATGAGAATAATACTTCCGATGAGGATTATGAAAAAAATAGACGGATTTATCGCAATCATTTTAATTTTATCATTTCTAAGTTAATGGGCGATGACTTTGAGTTAGTTGATAATCATGACGATTTTAACTCATCTTTCAAGACCAAGAATCAAGATATTAGCTCTCTTGAAGAATTAACTAAGGACCTCCTAGCCAAGGTTGATACTCTAAAGAAGACGATGAAGACAGAAGAACTTTTGGATTTACTAAAAGAATTAGATAGTTATAATAAA
>CAIVBF010000117.1 GCA_903904095.1 uncultured bacterium
AATTATTATTTTTAAAAGATTTATTATTTAATCCGGAAACTCCAGTAGAAATACGAGCGGATATAGTTTTATTAATCGGTGAATATTATTTATATTTTCCCGACGATACTAATTTAATTTTATTAGAAATTTATAAGAATAAAGAGTTTGATAATATTACGCGAGCTTATTCGGCGGATATTTTAAACAGATATATTAAAAATAAAAAACTGGTTTTACCGACTATCAGTGCCGAAGAATGGGATAAATATTATAGCTATTAGTCCAGATAGTTGTTGGTTTATAATAAACTAATTATTAATTTAAAATATATGTCAAAAATTATTAAGAATTATTCATGGTTTTTTAGTTTTCTTTTATTTTCTTTATTATTATTTTTACCTTCAATCTGCTTAGCGATGCCTCCGGGGACACTTCTTTATCGGACCTCCAGCGACGGGAAAATGTTTGGTTATAGCGGCGATCCTTTATTGGGAATAGAAAAGGGGATTGCTAAACATATTAATTCCGGCCATGTTGCCATGTATATCGGCAAGGAAAACGGGGTTGATTATATTGTTGAAGCGCTCGGCGACGGGATTGTTAAAACTCCGGCGCAATATTTTATTAATAATTCTTTAGGGGAAAAATTTTTGGGCGCTAAAATTCCTCGCGCTTTAAACACGATTCAACAGGCCAAGGTAGTTGCTTTAGCTAAAAATTTAGCGACAAAAAACTTGGCTTATGACCTTGATTTTAAAAAACAAAAAGGGCCGGATAATGGCGAATGGACCTGCGTTGGTTTGACGGAAAAATTGTATGAGAGCGCGGATATTTCTAACCCGAATAATTTAGGCGCCCTAGAATATGATCCGGAATATTATGCTATTAATATTACGCCAGATGGCTATGACAATGAAAGTATTGTTAATAATGATGGTGATTGTTTTTCGGAAAATTATGAATTTTCTAAAATTTCCCGGCGGACTAATATGATTATTCCGGCTCCGGAATTAATCGGTTATGATGCCGGTCTTGAGCACGAAGGAGATCGCTATATATTTTTACCATACACACAATTTCTTCAGGATAGTTTAGATGATGTTATAGTTGATATTAATTTAGCCGCTAGTTTTAACGATGAGGCGGTAAGAGGTAGTATCTCTAGTTCAAAAGTAGCTTTGCGCTGGAGTCTTATTAATAATCCCATATCTTCTTTAAAAACAATTGCGACTAAAGTTAAAGAAGTGGCTCTAAATTTAAAAGATAAAATTTTTAGCAATAATGAAACGGCAATAGTTTTAAATAATGAACCCGTTAATGAAAGTAAATTAATTTCAGCAAAAACAAGCGCATCTAGCAGTAAAACAACGGCCAAAAAAACAACGACGAAAAAGACGACTACTGCTAAAACAAAAACAACTAAAACTACGGCCGTAAAAACTAGCGCGGCTAAAAAGACGGCTACTAAAAGTACAACTGCTCCAAAAATCGCGGCTAGCGCCCCTAAAACATCTTCTAAGACAGCGACAAAAGCAACTAGCACAAGCAAAAGTACGGTCGCTTCAAAAAATAGTAATACGGTCACTAAGCCGACAGCGTCATCTAAAAGTGCTGTTAGTTCGCTTAGTGTCGCCCGCCTAGTTAGTACTAGTCCATCAGTAACTGTAAATAGTAATTCCTCTAACTCTAATAATTCTAATGTAGTCACTATTGCTTCAAACCAAAACAATACTGGTTCAAGCAATTCTAATAATGCTGTAGTAATAAATAAGGCGACAACTACTCAAAGTACGACAGCCACTAGTTCTGAGGAATCGTCCGATACAAATACAAATGCGACTAGTACCGAAACGGAAATTGTTGATGATCCCGAGCTTGATTGGCCTAAGATTGCGCTTATTAAAAGAATTTATAGCACTGGTGATAATGATTGGGTAGAATTATTTAATCTGACTGATCACGATTTTGATTTGAAAACTGCCGAATATCGTTTGGAAAAAACTAAGGCCGCGGTTACTCCAAGTCTTTTAATGCGAATCGGCGATCCGGCTGACGGTACTTATCCCGGTGGAACTTTGATTAAAGCTCATGATACATATTTAATTGTTAGAGATGACGCCAATAATTTTTATAAAAATCAAGCAGATGCGATTGCTACTCGCAACGAGTTTACTTGGGGAGGGAACGGCTATACCCTGTATCTAGGAAATGGAGCAATAAGTTCTAGCAGTGATAATAATATTATTGACGCAGTTGGATATGGAGGTGAGGCCACGTATTTTTTAGGTAGTGGCCCGGCTCCAGAAATTATTGATAATTATATTTTAACTAAGACGGCGTCTACTAGTAATAATGCTAATGATTTTTCTTTATTCTTAAGTGATGAACCGGGCTTAATCTCAACTAGTTCTATAACAAGTACGTCATCTGCGAATGCGTTGGACTGGGAGGCATATTTAGCGCCAACACCGATTAATTCTGATGGCATAGGAGATTTATGGCATTTTGATGAATGTTACGGTAATAATGTTAAATGGGGAGTAGGGAAATGGGGCTGTGCTTTTGAACTCAATTATTTAGATAGCAATAATCTAACAGCGAGTTTAACGCCGGCCTATGACCTAGATAATTTTTCTCTAAGTTTTAACTATAAGAAAAACGCTTTTCCAAGAGTAATATTAGATTTATCTAATAGTTATAATGAAAAATTTTCCTTATTAATTGACGAGGGAATGGTTCAGATTGACGGTCTTCCAGAAACAAAATGGCGTTATTATCAAAATTATTTAGGCGATGATTCATGGCATCAAGCTACCTTGGTTATTAACAGGGCGGAACATTACTGGGCTCTTTATATTGACGGTGAGTCTAAAATCAAAGAAACTTTTAGCGCAGCTTTACCAGAAGTTGATAATTTAAAAGTTTGGACTAGCCAGGGTAGAATTCTGATTGATGAATTAGCGTTATGGCATAGAGCTCTAAGTGAAGCGGAAATTGTAAAAAATTATAATGATAGTGCGCCATATAGCCCCGTAGAACCAAGAGAAGTTCAGAAAGCGCCTGTTTTAAAGTATTTCTGGAATTTTGACGAAGGACATGGTTCAACTAGTCTAGATAATGTGTCCGCTTTAAATATTAATATCCCTTCCGATACTTGGCTAGCCTCAGGGAGACTTAATACGGCTATTATTAGTAATTCAAGAAATAAATTATCAGTTGATTTAAAGCAGGCGGTTAAAGGCAAGGATTATTCTTTAAGTTTTTGGTGGCGCAATGGTGTTTCCCCAAATGATGGCCGTGTAAATATTAGTCTAAAAAAAGGGGATCAACAGCTTTTCGGTTTTATTCCCAGTTGCTATAGAAACGGCTACTGGTTTAACAATATTTATGGGATTTTTCATGATGGGGCAAATGGCTTAATCCCTTGC
>CAIVBF010000118.1 GCA_903904095.1 uncultured bacterium
ACTATGAATATTACTGCGCCAAAAAAAAGTATCTTTTTCATATTTAAAATTTAGGCCGTTTAAAGGTCTAAGTCAAGTAATCTTTATTTAGAAACAATAATAATATTCTTTTCAATTTTTTTGTTTGACTTATGATATCCGGTCGGATAATCATTAATTGCTTTAAAGAAAACGTTAATATTGTATTTATAGGATCCGCCGTTTCTGGTCCCCGAATCATTAGTAATAAATATTTTTTTGTCCTGGTTATAACCGATAATAACAATCATGTGATGAATCGGTCCAGGGGCAGTATAGTTTGGGTTTGGCAGTAGCTGCCCGTTCATTGGAGCGATAACAATATTACCTTTCTTTAATTCATTAATTATATCGTTAAGGCTGGCGTTTGTCTTAAGTTTAGCATTTTTATAGTTAAAATAGTCGTAAATTATCCAGTTTAGAGTGCTTGAAGCAGAAATATCCCTGTATTCGCCATATTTTTTCTTTTCCCAATCTGATATGCCTAAAACTTCTTTCAGGGCCTCGTCTTTAGTTAAAGATTGATTATTCGCCCATTTTATGGCCATCAAAGAGGATATCTCTTCACAACCGTCTTGTTGGCGCTGGTCCTTCCAGTTTCCGTAAGGGGCCTGAGAGCTAAATGGCACTTTCCGGAGAATCTCTTTTGTTGCCGTATTGGTAGCTGTAAAACCCGAAAAAGGCCAAGAAAAAAATACGATTATTAGAAATAGTAAAATTTTATTTTTCATATCAATTTATTCATCTTTTCTATTTAATTTTACTCTTATTTTTAAAATAATCATAATTTAGACTAACACCGTTTAAATTATATAAAATGCCGATTTTAGGTTGAATTTTTATTTAATATAAGCTATACTCTATTCTATAATAAACTTAAATATTAATAATACGCTAAAAGCGGAGTAAAAAATATGAAAAATTTTAAAGAAAGAAGCTCTGGAAATCACAGTTTTAATAGAGGCGGAGGCGATAGAGACCGTCGATTTGACTCAAAAAGAGAAGGAAGACCAGAGATGTTTAAAGCAATTTGCGCTGATTGTGGTAAATCTTGTGAAATTCCTTTCAAACCTAATAATAGTCGTCCTGTTTTCTGCAGTACTTGTTTTAGTGAACACAGTGGTGATGGTTTTGATAGATCAGATGCTCCAAGAAAAGAAATGTTTGAAGCGACTTGTGATAAGTGCGGAAAAAGATGTGAGGTTCCTTTTAAACCGGTAAGCGGAAAACCAGTTTTCTGCAGCCAGTGTTTTGATAGAGAAGGAACTAATCGTGATAGCCGTGATAGCGGTTCACGAAATAGCAGTTTTAGAAGTGGTGCTCCTAGAGAAAATAACCATGATCATCATGATCACGCTAACGTTGCTGATAAAAAAGTTGAACAATATAAAGAACAATTTGAAAAATTACACGCTAAATTAGATATGCTTTTAGCTGTTTTAACACCAAAAGCGGAAAAAGCTTTTATAGAAATAAAAAAAGAGGAAGCAAAAATTAAAACAGCGGTAAAAAAGGCCAAAGAGATTGAAGTAAAAGTTATTGAACCGAAGGTTAAGGCAATCAAGAAGGCAATTGTTAAAAAGATTGCTAAGATTGAAAAGAAAAAGAAAAAATAGTAACTCTCTATATAACTAAAAACTAAAGCAGGGCCGCTAATTTATTCTATTATTTAATATTCTTTATGGAATTATATGATATTGTGATAATCGGCGCTGGACCGGCCGGATTAATGGCCGCCGGACACGCGAGCGAATTAGGAGCTCGCGTTTTAGTTTTGGAAAAGAATAAATATGCCGGTATTAAATTATTAATGACCGGAGGAGGGAGATGTAATTTTACTAATAATGCTCCTGACAAAATATTTGCCGGTAAATTCGGATTCAATGGTAAATGGTTGTTATCAGGTTTGAGTAATTTTAATTCCGATAGTATTATTGACTTCTTTGCCGCTAGAAATATTAATAGCCAGGCTAATTTAGAAGGTAAAGTGTATCCCGAAAATAATAGTGCGGCTGAAATTAGGAAAGCTTTAATTGATTATGTTGAATCAAACCAAGGGGAAATCATTTATGAGGCTAGAGTAATTAAGATCATTAAAGATGCTGATAGAATTAGTAAAATAATTTTATCTGATAATAGAGAAATTAAAGCCAGAAACTTTATAATTGCCACTGGCGGAAATTCATATCCACTATCAGGATCAAATGGCGATGCCTACACTTGGCTCAAAGAATTGGGCCATAAGATCATAAAACCACGTCCTGCCCTATGTCCGATAATTGTCAAAGAGAATTTTGTTAAAAATTTAGAAGGTTTAAGTTTCCAAAATTGTTCTTTAGATATTTATAAAAATAATAAAAAAATTAGTTTTGAAAGCGGCGATTTTATTTTTACCGGCCATGGCCTTAGCGGCCCAGCGGCTCTTAATTTAAGCAGAGTTATTACTAAGGAAGATAAAACTAATCTAATTATTAAAATTGATTTTTTTCCCGATGAATCAAGTGAATCTCTTGATAAGAAATTTCAAGAATTAATTGAATCAAAAAGCAAAGAATCAATTCGTAATATTTTAAGAAAACTAACCCAAAAAAGATTGGCTGATTTTATTTTAGATAATCGGAATATTGAAATTTCTAAAAAGGGAGCGGATCTTACTAAGTTAGAGAGAAGTGAGATTATTAATTTCTTGAAAAATCTATCCCTAACTATTTTAGATATCGGCGGATTTAATGAGGCAATGATTACTTCTGGCGGTGTTGATTTAAGAGAAGTAAATCAAAAAACAATGGCTTCCAAGCTTTATTCTAATCTATATTTTGCTGGAGAAATTTTAGATCTTGATGGTCCGACTGGCGGCTATAATCTACAAATTGCTTGGACTAGCGGTTATTTAGCTGGGGAATCGGCCGCCTTCCATAAAGACTAAATAAGTGCTATTATA
>CAIVBF010000119.1 GCA_903904095.1 uncultured bacterium
GTTGCAGAGCGACCTAGATAATTTTAAAAAGGCTCAAGAAAATAATAATCTTGATGATTGTTTGGTAATCAGTAATAATTTATCAAAAGATTTTTGCGTGCAAGAAATTGCCGTAAAAACTAAAGCGTCTTCTTCGTGCCTATTAATCAGTGACCAAAATTCTCAGACTAATTGTCTGGCGACTATTTTACTAAATTTAGCAATAGTAGATAAAAATCTAGCTGCCTGCCAGGAAATCCAGCAATCCATGCTGGCAAAAACTTGTGTTGAAAAAATAGTGGAGAGCGACACAAACGCTGATTGTAATTTAATAAAAGACCAGGTTCTGAAAGATTCTTGCTGGTCAGTAATTTATTATCAAAAAGCTAAAGATACCAAGGATTCTAAATTTTGTGAACAAATATCTGAATTAATCAGAAAAGCTAATTGTTTGTCGGAATTAAAAAATATTGATTTACATTCCGATGCCGATAAAGATGGGCTAGATTTTTTACAAGAAATTGCTAATAATACCGATCCTAATAATCCTGATAGTGACAATGACGGCTACAAGGATGGCGATGAGTTCAAAAATGGTTTTAACCCAGACGGTCCAGGAGCGCTTGCTTTAGTTCAGTCGCCAAGCGTTATTGCCTGCAAGGATATTAAAGATGCCGTAATTAGATCTATTTGTTTTTCAGAACTAAAGAATCAACTACTGGATATTTCTAAATGTAGCGAGATTAAGGATGAAAAATTAAAAGAATATTGTGCAAATATATTGACGCCAAATAAGCCTCCTAAACCTAAAAGTGTTTTTGATCAAATTCAAGTATTAAAATAAATTATCCTTGACAATTTCTTGAAATTTGTTAATATACTTACATAACAAATGAATATTACCACATGACAGCCAGTAGGTGCTCTTGCACTGTAAATCTCGCCGAGGTAAATTTTTGCTTATTTTAGCAATTTTTATGGTCTGTGGTAACACAGATTTTTTTAAATTTATAATCAATTATAATATATGCCAAAAAATAAAATTCAAAAACAGGAAATCTTTCGGACTTTAAACGAAAAGATTAAAAAATCAAAATCAATGGTTTTTGCTGGATTTAATGCCTTAGGCGTTAAAGATAACGAAAATTTACGGGCTAAACTTAGAGCGGAAAATAGCGAATATTATGTCGCTAAAAAAACTTTAATCAATTTAGCACTTAAAGAAAATAATTTAGATATTAATGTTCGTGATTTTGACGGTAAAGTAGCGGCAATATTTTCTTATGAAGATGAGGTTGCTCCCGCTAAAATTCTAGGCGCTTTCCGTAAAGATAAAGATAAGGAAGCAAGAGTATTCTTTTTAGGCGGTGTTTTAGAAGGGAAGTTATTATCAAAAGATCAGGTTGAAGCTTTATCACAATTACCAAGTAAGTCTGAGTTATATGCTCGTTTAGTCGGTTCAATGAATGCTCCTATTTCTGGCTTCGTTAATGTTTTAGCCGGCAATTTAAGAGGACTGGTTACTGTTTTAAAAGCGGTCAGTGAAAAGAA
>CAIVBF010000120.1 GCA_903904095.1 uncultured bacterium
AAACGCAAAAGATTTGAGGGTAAGTGTTTTTATACACTTACCCTCTTTTTATTTTCTGAAATATATCAATAATCTTTTAAATTAGTGTATAATACTTATAGTATTATTTATTTTTAAAATATTATGATAATTGAAGTTAAGAATTTAGTAAAAAAATTTAAAGATTCGGTCGTGGTTGATGATATTTCTTTCAATGTTGAATCCGGCGAAATTTTTGCCTTGCTGGGTCCTAATGGCGCTGGTAAAACAACGACGATTAAAATGTTAACGACTATTTTGCCGCCAAGTTCCGGAAGCATAATTGTTAATGGTTATAATCCTGCTCATGCTAAAGATAAAGTTAGGCAATCTTTTGGCATTGTTTTCCAGGATCCGAGTTTAGATGAAGAATTAACCGCTTATGAGAACATGAATTTACACGCTGTTCTTTATAATGTGCCAAGAGGAGAAAGAAAAAAGAAGATTCAGGATTTGCTAGAATTTGTTGAACTTTGGGATAAGCGTCGTGAAAAAATAAAAAATTTTTCCGGTGGTATGAAACGTCGTTTAGAAATTGCGCGGGGATTATTGCATCATCCGAAAGTTTTGTTTTTAGATGAACCGACTCAAGGTTTGGATCCGCAAACGCGTAACCATATCTGGGAGTATATTAAAGATTTAAATAAAACCGAAAAAATGACGGTCTTTTTTACAACCCATTATATTGAAGAAGCGGATAAGGTCGCTGATCGGGTTGTTATAATTGATAAGGGTAAAGTTATCGCTAATGGAACCCCTGAGGAAATAAAAAAACAAAATAATACCGACGACCTAGAAGAAGCATTTATAAAATTAACCGGTCGGCAGATTCGTGAAGAAAGGGCAGAGGATTCAAATATAGTTCGTCGTCGTTTTCAACGCTAACTCAAATAAAAATTAAATATTTATGAATATTATTTATATCCTTTGGCTTAGAGAATTAAAACGTTATTTTCGTTCTTGGGCCAGATTAATTGGTTCTCTTGGCCAGCCTCTTCTGTTTATGATTGCCATCGGTTTTGGTTTTGGACCAGTATTTAAAGCGGCGGGAATGGGTGATTATATCCAGTTTTTAATTCCCGGTGTTATCGCTATGAGTATAATTTTTACTTCAGTTTTTTCCGGTTTGCAAATTATTTGGGATCGTCAATTCGGATTTTTAAAAGAAATGCTAGTCGCTCCTGTTCCTCGTTTAAAAATTATGTTCGGCCGTTGCCTAGGGGGAGCGACGATTGCCGTTTTCCAGGGCTGTATCGTTTTACTCCTATCTTTTATAGTTGGTTTTCGCTTTAATAGTGTCTGGGGACTTTTTGCTGCTGTCGGCTATATGTTTCTAACCGCTTTTTTGTTTACCCTTTTTGGAACAGGGATCGCCTCGGCGTTAAGAGATGCGCAAGGCTTTCAATTAATTATAAATTTTTTAGTAATGCCTTTATTTTTCTTGTCCGGAGCTATTTTTCCGATTGATGATTTAGGTTCGTCTTTGTACGCGGTCGTAAAAATAAACCCCTTAACTTATGGGGTTGATGCTTTGCGGGGGACATTAGTTAATTTAAACCACTTCAGCTTAATTCATGATTTCGCCGTCCTGGTTATTGTAATTATTTTCTTGCTATTTATTAGCAGTTATTCGTTTTCTAAAATAGAGGCCTAGGCTTTAATTGGAGTTAAAAGATTATTCTTGTTTTTAACTCCTTTTTTTAATTCCTCAGTAATTTTTAGGGCTTTATCATATTGTCCGTTTCTGGCCGCTATCCGGGCCGCTACAAAACGATTAAAAGCGACTTCGTCAATAACATTATTTATTTTATTATTTTGGCCGACTATTTTTTTCCAGGAAGCATAGTCATTGTTCTCAAAAGTATTGAGAATTTTTTCTTGTTTTTCTTGAGAGTATTTCGGTCTCTCTCCATTATTAGTTAAATTTGAGTCAAAATCGGAATTTGTGTCTAGGCTTGAAGCATAAGCATAGTTTGTGGTTATGCCAGTTGTCAGAATCATAGTTAAAAAGGCAATATTCAGAGCTACTTTTTTATACTTTGTCATAGTTTTATTATTTTTTTATTTAGTTCTTATTATAATACGTAAAATATAAAAATTTCTTTATAATAATTTAGGCTTTGATTAAAAATCCCGCGACCAACTTTTTGTTGATCACGGGATTCATAAATATACATTTCAGAATATTTTATTCCGAGTAGAACTCAATTGGGCGATACCCATATTGATTAACGGCTCGCGTTGCCCAGTTGTTGTCGGCTAGGGTAAGTATCAGTGTAGCGCGGATTTTGCTTGGATTCGCGAACGAATCAAATTTATCAACGCTGATAACCATTCTTCCATCGCCGTTAACCGGTTGGAAGATACTGTAGGCCGGAGGCGTAGACATCAGAATTCCTTCCTTTGTGTATGGCTGATCTTGGTAGACTTCAAACAGTCTTAAGGCTGCTTCCCCTTGGTCGTCTTTTTTTCTGGCGAATCGGAGAAAGGGTAACCAGTGAATCCACTCGGTTATCTTCTCGCCGTTGGCAAATACAAAGCCGATTTGGTCTTTTAGAGGCTGAAGTTTTGATAGATACAGCGCTCTTGATGGACCGCCAGGCAAATCGTACTTCAAGTTGTTTACCATATCTTCCTCGGACATAAAATGGCTATCAATGAAGTTCTCTTTGTAGCCGCTTTTGCCCATGAAAGTAGTAAAATGGCGCATGTGCGAAGTTTGGCAGGAATTGTGAAAAAAGATGTTTTCACCTCCAGCCAAAATGCTTTCTACGTCAAGTTTGACTGGTTCAGCCGGCAACTGGTACATGTAGCATCCGGCACTGCAGGCTAAGAATAATTGCCTGGTAATGTAGTTTACAACTACAGAAAAAATCGGAATGCCCCTTCTAACACAGGTGATTGCTGAACTCCCGCCGGTAATTGATAAAGGGGCGCCATACTTTTTCTCCCACATTTCCTTGAACTCTGAGGTGTCCATTGTTTCCAGAATTGATTGGGTTTTGTCGGTAGTTGATTCAAGAGCTGCTTTCAGTTGAGACGACCGGTCGGTCGGATCGCTGATGAAGACAGTTCTGAATGAGTGATGATCAATCGGATGAGGGAAATTCATTTTTCCTCTTCCGCCGGCCTCTTCTGTGATAATAGCACTAAGATGATCATACTCCTGCAGTGTTTCAATGATGGTGATTTCGGCCATGGCGTCCATACCAAGAGTATCGCTTTTTCCATATTTTAATATGGGTCTTAAAGCCTCCTCAACGGTTGATTGCCAAAAGGCGTAGGTTGATTTCAAGATAGCGGCCAATACAGCATTGGCGTGGCTTTTTTCAATTCCTTCCATTTTAATCCCTCCTCCTCTAAGGTTTTTAATAGTTGTTAATAATACAAAGCTTCCAAACACTTTAGTATTAATTCGCTAAATTGTCAAATCGCTAAATTAAAAGCTTAGCGCCTTCTATTAAGCTAATTTTTATGCTATTATATTAGTAGAATAAGCTTAAAACTTGTTCTATTATTAATGTAATTTATTTAAATTAATAAAAAATTATATGGCAATCTTTCAATTTATTGGCGTTTTAATTATTCTTATTTTAATCGGCGGTCTCAAAGTCATTAAGCAGTATGAACGGGCGGTTATTTTTATGCTCGGTAAGTATACTGGCATGAGAGGGCCTGGTTTAATTTTTGTTATCCCGATTTTTGAAAAAATGAGTCGGGTTAATTTACGAACAATCACCATGGATATTCCTTCCCAGAAGATTATTACGAAGGATAATGTTTCTATTGATATTGCCGCCGTCGCTTACTTCCATATTGTTGAAGCTTCAAAATCGGTTATCGCCATTGAAAATATTTATCAGGCCGTTAATCAGATCAGTCAGACAACGGTTAGAAATGTGGTTGGTCAGTTTCAGCTTGATCAATTATTATCCCAGACTTCTCAGATTAATGAACAGATTAAAAATGTTATTGATACTCATACAGAACCTTGGGGCGCACTAGTTACGGCCGTAGAAATCAAAGATATTATTTTACCGGAAAACATGCAAAGAGCGATGGCTAAGGAAGCGGAGGCAGAACGTGAACGTCGCGCGAAAATTGTTGCGGCCGAAGGAGAATTTCAGGCTGCTCTTAAATTAGGAGAAGCGGCTGATATTATGGCCAAACATCCAGTTGCCCTACAGCTTCGTACTCTTCAGACAATGGCGGAAATCAGCGTGGAGAAGAATTCAACAATTATTTTTCCCGCTCAATTTATGACCACCGTTGAAGAGGCCTTTAAGAAAATGGGCAGTACTAATTTAATTGATGGAAAATAAAAAATAAATATGAAAGCTAATGTTAAGATAAAAAGAATTTTTATTATTTTAGGAATAGCTCTTCTTTTTGTTATTCTTTTAGTTTTTATTAGAGGGAAGGAAGATGATTGGATTTGTGTAAATGGTGGATGGATTAGCCACGGATTACCTGACTCAGCCATGCCAAATAAGAAATGTGTAAATTCTAAAAAAGCAGATGATAAGGAAATAAATAATTTTGAGGAATGCGCCGCATCCGGAAATGCGATCATGGAAAGCTATCCTAGACAATGCCGGGCTAATGAAAAAAATTTTGTAGAAAATATCGGCAATGAATTAGAAAAAAAAGATTTAATCCTTATAACTAATCCTCGCCCGAATCAGGGGATAAGTAATCCTTTAGTAATTACTGGCCAAGCCCGCGGTTATTGGTTTTTTGAAGCTAGTTTCCCGGTTGAGCTTTACGATCAGGACGGAAAATTAATTGGTTCAACTGTTGCGCAGGCTAAACCCACAAATAGCGATGGTTGGATGACCGAAAACTTTGTTCCTTTTGAAGCTAACTTAAATATTGCCTATTCAAGCAGTACGACTGGCACCTTAGTCTTAAAAAAGGATAACCCCTCCGGCTTATCGGAGAAAGACGATAGATTAATTGTGCCGGTAAAATTAACTAAATAAATGTCCGTTGAAACAAATATTTACGACAATAAATTTTTTAAAAATACTATCAAATTTGAGGCTGAGTCGGCCTCGCAATTTGTTAAGGTTGTTTTAAAATATTATCAGCCTAAAAGTATCGTTGATATCGGTTGTGGCGCCGGAATATATCTTAAAGAATTTTCTGAAAAGGGAATTAATAATTTATTGGGTTTAGACGGTTCTCCGGCGGCTGCCGAGGAATTTTTGTTAAGTAGAGATAAACTAATTATTTTTGATTTAGCTCAAAAATATAATTTTGAAGAAAATTATGATTTAGGGCTTTGTCTTGAGGTTGCCGAACATTTAGAAGAAAGGGATGCGGATATTCTGGTTGAGACTATTATCAGTGCTTCTGATAATATAATTTTTAGTGCGGCAGTCCCAGGACAGGGCCCGCGAAGTATCGGTCATATTAATGAGCAACCCCATAGTTATTGGATAGATAAATTTAAAAAGAAAAACTTTATTTACCTAGAAGATAGAACCGAATTAATGAGAAGGGAAATGAAGGAATTGGGAGTTGTCTGGTGGATAGTTAATAATTTAATGATTTTTGCTTCTAGTTATAGCAAATAATGCCTTGATAGATTTAGCCGCCAATGCTTTATTGGTTTAATTTATGCTTGACAAAATTTAGTTT
>CAIVBF010000121.1 GCA_903904095.1 uncultured bacterium
CTCCACTTTGACTGTCGCAAGCCATCAGACGCTATCTCATTTCGTGCCGATAGATAATCTAAGGCGACGTTATCCGGTATTTAATAATCAGTCGCCAATTTAAATTTATGACTATATCAGTCAAATCAAATTGGACAGGTTCAGAGAGTACTTCTGATCTTGTTAGAAAACAAATCGCCGAGCGTTGGGGTGAAGATGAAGCTAAACGATATAATCCGTTTGTTAATTGCTTCACTTTTAACGGTTGGCTTAAGAACGGCTATGTGGTTCGTAAGGACGAAAAGGCTATCCGGTCTTTCATTATCATTGAGAAGAAAGACAAGAAAACCGGAGCGGTTGTTGAAAGACGGCCGAAAACGATTTACCTTTTCTACGAGAAACAGGTTGAAGCGCAAGCTTAACAACTTTAGGAGCTGATCCCTAACGGGGTTGGCTCCTTTTTTGTATAGGCAATATTGGGCATATTCTATGTACTAGATTAAGATTATATTTATTTTGACTTTTGGCTAAAAAAATCGTAAAATTAGGCCAGAGAATAAGACTTTATCTTTTCTTCATATCCAATTTGCTATAATATGACTACCTCAAAAAAGGCGATAAAACCTAAGAAAAAAAGCGAAAAAATGCTAGATCCATTTTTTAAAGATAAAGACTTTAAATTATACCAAGCCAATAGCTTGGAATTTTTAGCTACTCTGCCGGAGAACTCGGTTGATATGATATTCGCCGACCCGCCCTACCTATTGTCTAATGGCGGTTTTTCCGTTCACGCCGGCCGTATGGTTAGCGTCAATAAGGGCGAATGGGATGTCAGTAACGGTCTAAAAAAAGACTTCGAGTTTCAGTTAGCCTGGATTAAGGCTTGTCATAGAGTTTTAAAGCCAGGTGGCACAATTTGGGTTTCTGGTACTTATCACTCTATTTACCAGTGCGGTTTTGCCCTCCAGGTTAGCAAGTTTCACATCCTAAACGATATTGCCTGGTTTAAGCCGAACGCCTCGCCAAATCTAAGTTGTCGTTTCTTTACGGCCAGTCATGAAACCTTAATCTGGGCGAGAAAAGAATTAGTCCATCCTAAAACCGGAAAACCAATAACCACTAAACATAAATTCAATTATGATTTAATGAAGAATGGTAATTGGCCGGAAGACTTCTTGAAAAAGCCGAATCTTCAAATGCGCAGTGTTTGGTCTATGGGAACGCCTCGACCAGCCGAAAAGAAATTTGGCAAACACCCAACCCAGAAACCAATTGATCTATTGGTTCGTATTGTTATGGCTAGTACCGATAAAGGCGATTTGGTTATTGACCCTTTTACCGGTTCCTCAACGACTGGCCTAGCTTGCGCTCTTAACGATCGAAAATTCATTGGTATTGATTTGGAGAAAAAATATCTTGATTTATCAATTAAGAGATATAAGGATTTAATTAAGTAAATTTATGAAATTTCTTAAATTTTATAATGAAGTTTTGGGATGTAAAAATGAGGATGAGATATTTAATTATTTTCTCAATAATTTAAAACCCAGCAACATGCTTTGGTCTTATTTTGTAAATTGGGAAAAAGTTTTTACAAATACCAGAAAAATCGAAATTGCTTTAAATAATCTTAATTATTTAATTGGTAAAGATGATTTTGATAAAGAGTTTAAGTTTTTAGTTAAACAAAATCCTGAAATTATCAAAGTTATTCCGGCTTTAGTCGTTCGGGATGGCGGTAATACAAATAAATTTAAAATTCTAGTTGATTATAAAAAGAAAAA
>CAIVBF010000122.1 GCA_903904095.1 uncultured bacterium
CAAAGAAAAAAGGAATAAGGATAAATTTTATCAGGGACTAGATTACGCCAGTGAGTTTGTCTTGTTATTTTTTGTCTGCGGAATAACATTATTAATACTTTCCATTATTAATATAAGCATTAAATTTAGTTTATTAATATATTTTGGGATATTAATTTTTGTTTTAATAAACATAATGTCTTCTTTTCAAAGAAAGATATTTGTTTATTTGGGGTATCCAATTGATTTAGTTAAGGGCTGCGCTAGACTATTACTAAAAACCAAAAAATAAACAATAATTAATCAGTATACTCCAGACACCTTGTAAAATTGGTGTCTTTTTTTGACTTTTTGTCTATTTTATGGGATTATAAATAAAAGATAAAGAATAAATAAATTTTATATAAACTCTAAAATATGCCAGACATTAAGGAATTAACTTCTCGAATAGTAAAATTTAATAAGGAGAGAGACTGGGATCAATTCCATAACCCTAAAGACGTGGCGTTGTCGTTGGTTTTGGAGGCGGCCGAGGTAATGGAACATTTTCAATGGAAAAGCACGGAGGAATCCGAGGTGTATTTAAAAGATTTTAAAGAGGATGTGGGCGATGAATTAGCTGATGTTCTTTATTGGGTTTTATTAATGAGCCATGATTTGGATATTGATATAAAAAAAGCCTTTGAGAGAAAAATGAAGATAAATGAAAAGAAATACCCTATTGAAAAGGCAAGGGGGCGCAAAAATAAATATAATAAATTATAGAATGTCGGATATTACTACATTTGAATTTAATAAAAGTCAGTTTGGAAAGATTAAGGATTATAATTTCGGTTCTAATTGGCCGGTAGTTTATTTAATAGAAGGCGGCAAAGAGTTATATGTTGGTGAGACTATTAACGTATATAACAGAAGCAACCAACATTATGATAAGCCTGAAAGAAGAAGATTAAAAAAAATTCATATAATTACAGACGAAGAATATAATAAATCTGCGGCCCTTGATATAGAATCGTCTTTAATCGAATATATTTCGGCCGATGGTCAATATACTTTGCAGAACGGTAATCATGGTCTCAAGAATCATAATTACTTTGATCGCGAGAAATATCAAGCTAAGTTCGAAGAGATATGGGGCGAGTTAAAAAAAATGTCGATGGTGAAAAATGAGCTAACCCAAATTAGAAATAGTGATTTGTTCAAATATTCTCCATATAAAGCCTTAACAATAGAGCAAACGGCAATTGCGGACGAGCTATTGCATGAAATTAAGCAGGGGGTTAATAAAACTTTTATTGTTCGAGGCGGAGCGGGAACGGGCAAAACTATCCTGGCTACATATTTATTCAAACAACTCAGTGAAATTAAAGAAACAAGTGAATTAGAAGTTGGATTAGTTGTGCCAATGACTTCATTAAGAAAAACTATAAAGAAAGTTTTTAAGAACGTTAAAGGGCTGAGTTCTTCACAGGTAATTGGTCCAAGTGAGGTATCTAAAAAATATGATATTTTGATAGTTGATGAGGCTCATAGATTAAAACAGAGAAAAAATATCACTAATTATAAATCTTTTGATGACACAAATAAATTATTAGGACTAGACAAAAAATCAAATGAACTCGATTGGATATTAAAAAGCTCAAAAATACAAATCCTTTTTTACGATGAAAACCAGAGCATCCGGCCTTCTGATATAGCCCCATTAAATTTCTCAAATTTAACAGTTAAAGAATTTGAATTAAAAAATCAGCTCAGAATTAGCATGGGCCTTGACGGAGAGAAATATATTAAATTTGTTCAAGACATATTTGATTTGCGGAAAACTGAAAATAAAAAATTTGATCGTTACGATTTTAAAATTTATGATGATATCGGTGACATGGTTTCAGATATTAGGAAAAAGAATGAGCAATTAGATTTATGTAGAATTATATCCGGTTTTTCATGGCCCTGGGTATCAAAGAAAGACCCCAGTAAACACGATATTGAAATTAATGGATTAAAATTAAAATGGAACAGCGTGAATCACGATTGGGTTTATTCTAAAAACGCAATTAATGAAGTAGGCTGCATTCATACAGTTCAAGGCTATGATTTAAATTATGCCGGGGTAATCATTGGGCCAGAACTATCATATGACCCCGTAGAACATAAATTTATTATCTATCGCGATAAGTATATGGATATAAATGGTCGTAACGGAGTCGATGATATAAAAGAATTAGAGAGGTATATCATTAATATTTACAAAACTTTGTTAGTTAGA
>CAIVBF010000123.1 GCA_903904095.1 uncultured bacterium
CCTAACCGTTAGACGAAGGGACCAATTAATTTACTTTTTAGTTTAATATACAGCCAACTATATTTTTATTGCCCCTTAAAAACTCTTTAGACTCAAGTGCTTTACCACCTTCAATTTGTAAGTTTAATATAAGTAAGGAATCTTGTCCACTCTGGATAGCTAACCCGTTATTATATAAAAATACTTCGCCTATTTTATGTTTATTTGATTTTAAAATATTATTATCTACCTTTAATATTTTAATTGTTTTGTTTTTAATCTCGGAATTATTGCTCGTAATTGAATAAGTACCCGGCCAAGGGTTTAAACCGCGAACTTGTCTTTCTATTTCTATTGCTGGTTTTCCCCAATTAATCCGGCCGTCTTCCTTTTCTAATTTTTTAACATAAGTCGCTTTTGATTCGTCTTGTTCTTGTTCCTTAATTTTTCCTTCCGTCCAATCCTTCAAGATAATAGGTAAATATTCGGCGCCTAATGACGATAGTTTATCATGAACTATTTCTAAAGTTTCATCGCCGTTTAGAGCAATTTCTTTCTGAAATAATATCGGGCCAGTATCCATTCCAGAGTCCATTCTCATTATCGTTATGCCTGTTTTTCCATCGCCATTTATTATTGGAGCATTTAAACAAGCTGAACCGCGATATTTAGGTAGAAGGGAAGCGTGGACATTTACGCACTTAAATTTAGGCAAATCTAAGATACTTTGAGGAATAATTTTCCCATAGGCGATTACGACAATCAAATCCGCTTCTAGTTTAGAAATATTTTCTAATTCTTCTTTTATTTTTTCTGACTGAAAAACAGGAATATTGAATTTTTGAGCAGCAACCTTTATTGGCGGAGGAGTCATAATTTGTTTTCGTCCGACCGGCTTATCTGGCTGAGTGAAAGCGGCAATAATTTCAAAAGAATCGTCATTTATTATGGCGTTTAATCCAGGGACAGCGAAGTCGGGAGTCCCCATGAAAATTGTGCGAATCTTTTTTATCATTCCTTTGTCATTCACTTATAAATTAAGGCATTTTTCTAAAAAAAGCAAATTATTTATTAAATTATTTTAGTTTAATTTAAAATGGCTCTGGTTTATGTTATACTATTTTTATGCTTACAAGTCTATTTAATTTTTTTATAAATATTGCTCATAATCTTGGTTACGGCGGGGTTGTCTTATTAATGACAGTTGAGAGTTCCTTTTTGCCCTTGCCGTCAGAGGTCGTTATCCCTCCTTTCGCTTATTTAGCGGCTCAGGGCCGGTTTAATATTTTTTTAGTTGTTTTGTTCGGAGTCTTTGGCTCAGTATTGGGCGCAACAATAAATTATATTATTTCTCGGACATTAGGACGCGTAATTGTTTATCGTTTAGTTGATACAAAGTTAGCCAGATTACTTTTAATTAATAGAAAAAAGTTAGAGCATTCCGAAAAAATATTTTTAGATAATTCATCCTGGTCAACTTTTTGGGGCCGCTTAGTCCCGGTTGTTCGCCACTTGATTTCAATACCAGCCGGATTTTGCGAGATGCCTTTCGGCCGTTTTATTTTTTTTACGGCCGCTGGTTCTTTTATCTGGGTTTCGGTGTTAGCGGTTCTTGGATATTTTATCGGAGCCAATCAAGAACTTATTTTAGTTTATGCGAGTCAATTATCTTGGGGCTTAGTTGCTCTTTCAATAATTTTTTTGATTTACAAATTTTATTTTAAACGTAAGAAAAAATAATTTATAATTTTTACCATATTTTTAAAACAGCCTTACGGCTGTTTTAATTTTACCATTCTCTATTTAATTTTTCCCGGCTTTATTCTGTCAATGAATAGAATGCCGTCTAAGTGATCTATCTCATGCTGTAATATCCTGGCAAGAATTTTTTCAGCTGATATTTTTTTGTTTTGGCCTTTTTCGTCAATATAAATACAAGATACTTTTTTGTGACGTTCAACCGGTGCATAAATTATTTCTCCCTTCTCATTTAAAACTGATAAACAGCCCTCTTCTTCGGTCTCGCGGGCCCATGATTTTCTAGTTATTTTCGGATTTATTAAAAAGATTGTCTTTTCGTTATGATTAACGACAATAATTCTAATATTTTTAGCTATTTGCGGAGCCGCTAAGCCGGCACCATCTTTTTTCTTCATCGTTTCTTCCATATCCTTTAAAAGTGTCTGGATGGTCGGCGTATTTATATTCTTAATATCAAGCTCTAAAGACTTTTTGCGCAAAATATCGTTTGGATGAGTTATGATTGGTAATTGTTTAGGCATATAATAAATTTATTTTTGATCAATTATTTTGAAAAAATATTTCCAAGTATTTCCGGTTTTGCATAATTCTTTTGTGTCATTAAAAGCTAGGCTAACTAGGTGCTCCGGTTTTTCTTTGCATATTTTAAACACTGAAGATCTCTTGAAGGCGGGGATATTTAATTCTTTGATAATTCTTAAAGCTAAATCTTGCCAGGGATAAGCAGGGGCCTTAGTTACTTTTTTAACTTTTATGATATCGGAAAAAGATTTAAAATTGTCGGACATATAGAATTAAATTTTAAAATTCAAACTCAAATAGCCGATCCCAAAATCTGTTTGATAGGCGAGAACTTCCGGCTCCC
>CAIVBF010000124.1 GCA_903904095.1 uncultured bacterium
AGCAAGGATTAATGAAGTAAAAAATATTTGTTACATCTTTAATTTTAAGTTTTATGAAAGAAAAAATACTGGGTGCTTTATTGGCTCTATCCCCCTTTAAAGGGAATTCTCAAGAAACTCAAATTCCTGAAAAAGATAAAATTTTACCAAAAATTGAACAGATTCAGGAAAAACCAATTAAGAATGACAAGAAAACCGCCAACCCTTGGAAGGTCAGTCTTGAGACTAGCCTCTCTTTGGTTAATGAAAAAGAAAAAAGCAGTTTAGAAGAATTAGCCCGTGAACCGGAAATGTTTGAAAAGCAGGGGGCTATAATTACTACGGCCAATGGTATTTTTAAAAATAGCTTTTTAGCTAATGGCTACTTTAAAAATATTGAGGAGATTGCTTCGGCTGGCGGTTTAGGAATTTATAATTCGGTTTGGGAAAACTATAAGTTAGGGAAGATTAGCGCCTCTGAAGCCGAGAGCCAATTTCCATTGCCTCGCTTGGCCAGTAAATTGATTCTTAACTTTCCGAAAACTGAGTTAGCTAATCAGAACAGTCTTTCGCTTGAAGTTATGACTGCTCTTAATAAGTATTTCGGACAAACTGCAATTTTAGATGCCTATAAATTAAAAGGTGATGATTTTAGTTCCGGATCTCTTTTTATGAGTAAGTCATTATCTACTCTTAATGGGGAAAATTTGTCAGCGGCTGGTTTAACGCAAGAGATGAAAAAACTTTCTCAAGATTTGTCGTATCAAGAAAAATTAGGGGCTTTAACTTTTTTTAGTGTCGCTCTTAATGAGATTTCTAATCCCGGGAAAGAAGAAACGAGTGCCGAAAAAAATGCCAATCAAGCGCTTCTTGATGAAATGGTGGTAAATGCGGTTAAATATTTAAAAGGTGATATTGCTAAACCTCAAGAAATTGGTGTTTGTCGTCATTTGGCAGCCGTAACTTCGGCTTTCGCTAAGAATGCTCTTGGTCTTGAAGCCTCGGAGGTAACGACTGACAGGCATATCATAACTCAAATAAAAGGACCGAACGGAGAATTCACGCTACTTGACGCGGCAAATTTTGTTAATAATTTACAAGGGCGACCTCTTTTAACTAAGAATGACGTTGATGCCGCTTTAATTAAAAGTTTCCGTGAACCAACAATATCCGATTTAACGGTTGAAGCTGGCGGCGATAAAGTTCTTTATGAGAATCGTCACAATAATTTCGCCGGTTTGATGAATAATTTAACCAATCGCGATAACTTGTCTTTACGGGCTCCGGAATTTATTGCTGGCAGCGATCACTTAGATTTATTTCCACGTCTTAGCGAAGGCGGAACGATGCGAGGCGCGATTGAAAAAGGGAATATCGGCTTACAAGCTTACTGGCTTAGAAATAATAATGAATACAGTAGCTTCTTAAGCGATATAAAAGGTCTTAATTTAGCGGCCTATGTTCCGGCTGATTTTTCCTTAGGGAATAAAAAGTTTGAGAATATATTTTTTGCTAACTTGGGCTTCTACCATAGTGTTTTAGAGTTAGCGGCCGATCGTGGCGGCGAAACAAAAACTTTAGATGCGACGACAAGTATTGAAGACTATTTAAAATGTAGTCTTAATACTTCTTTGACAGCCGGTGTTATTACTAAATTAGCCGATTTTAATTTAGAATTAAATCGGACCGGCAATCAGTTAACTAAGTCTGAAAAAATAGAGTATCACGGCTCTATTTCTCCTTTTATTAGTTTTGAAGTTCCGGGTCTTAGCAAGGATAAGAATAGCAAAACTTACTTATGTTCCGGTTTAGAAATCACCGATTATTTAACTCTGCCCGACTTGAAAAAAATCAACACTATTCCTTGGTTCCAAGCCGGTTTTGAATACAACAAAAAAGAAATTGATTTAGGACTTCGCCTTCGCGGTGAGTTTCAGCCAAAAGCTTCTTCGCGCTTTGACTTTGACTCATTCGTAAAGAAAGGGAAGAATCAATTAGAACTAAGAACTTTTTTAGAGCTCTATAATCAAGAGTTCAAAAAGTTAACTCCATACAAGGATGTTGCTGGAATTGAAGCGGGAATTAAGCATGATTTAGAAAATGGTCAGAGCTTATTCCTAATGCTTTCCGCAAAATCCGATGGCGGACAAGTTAAACAAATCTTATTAAATTTAGGTTATAAATTCTAAATATTTTTGGATATTTAATTAATCCGCCGAATACGATAAATTAGCTTATATTAAATAATTTTTTAATATAAGCTTTTTATTTTATTATATATCTTAAAAGATATCAGGGCTTAGTTCTCGTCTTATATTGACAGATTTTTTTAAAAATGCTATTTTATAATTATCATCAGCTCTTTTATAACAAAAAGCACCATAAATTAATGTGAAACATTCATCTTAAATCATACATTATCATGAAGAAAACACGCTTGTCCTGGATCTTGGCCGTTGTGATAATGGCCATGTTTTTAGCTTCTTGCCGGAAGCTGGAGCTTACTACTGGAAATGGATTGTTCTTAAAACCTGCTAGCGCCGGCGAAATCGCCGTAGTTAACTACTTGAAAGACGGGAAAATCAATCAGTTTTCCTATCCGAATAATCTTTTATTTGAGGTGAAAAAAGAAGAGGCCAAAGTCCTGAACTCCATGTTGGTGGTCAAAGACTTTGATCTTCTTTCAAACAATGAAGCCATGTTTCTGGTCGCCGAATACAATTCTAAACCGATTGTTCTCGGTACTACTGCGGATGGAAAAACATTGTATGACATGAGCGCTCAAAACGTTTATGCTACAAAGTTACCTTTTACCATCAGCGATTACGGGCTTCAAACGAACGACGCAAATGGACGGTTTAACGGTCTTATCAAGGCCGAAAATTACGTCATCGCACTTAATAGCGGAAAAATATTAATTTATGATTTAAGAACTGGCACGCAAATAAGCACGACCGGTTCTATCCAGAGTGACGTCCTGACTTTCAAAGTTGGTTCAGTCAACTGGGTGCTAAAATTTACAGCAAATTCGCCCGTCGGTAATATCTTCAAACTTACTGTCGGCGCCGAAAATTTCAGTTGTTACACCATCTCTTCTCCTTCTTTTTTAAGAGAAAGGAAACAATAGATGTTTGCTTATTCGTAAGTAGATAGCGGGAAGCCGCCTGATTCTTGATCAATTCAAGATAAGGGCGGTTTTTTTGTTGTCTATTTTCCGAA
>CAIVBF010000125.1 GCA_903904095.1 uncultured bacterium
ACAAAATCTAATTTGGAGGGCAACACCCTTCTGAATATGGCCGAAGCTTTAAACGAGATTCGGATTGATTTTGAATTGCCCGACGAACATTTAGACCGCGAGGACAAAGCAAAAGTATTGAAAGATATCAGGGACGATTTGACCGATATTTTTTGGAATTACAAACTTGTTAAAAAGAATAAATATGCAGCCGACGACAAGTAAAATTAAATATTTGGCCTATGTCCGAAAATCAACCGAGGGCGACGAACGCCAGGCTTTATCGATAGACAGTCAAAAAGATAAAGTCCGGGAGTTTTTCAGCGGTCTGGAAATTGTCGATGTGCTTGAAGAAAAACACACCGCCTTTAAACCATACAGCCGCCCGGTCTTCGCCGAGATGATCAAAAGACTATCCAGGGGCGAAGCGCAAGGAATTATTGCCTGGCATCCGGACAGACTGAGCCGCAATGAAATAGACGCCTCGACTATCACTTATATGGTTCGCACCGGATTGATTAAAGACTTAAAATTCGGCTCCTATAATTTCGACAATTCCCCCGAAGGCATAATGATGTTGCAAATGGCCTTAAGCCAATCGCAATATTTTTCTTCTAAACTGGGCAAGGACGTTAAACGAGGATTGGAGAAGAAATTTGAAATGGGTTGGCAGCCTAATATCGCGCCGGAGGGCTATATAAACAAGCGCGACGATATTAAGGGACTGAGCACGATAATCGTCGATAAGGACAAATTTCCGCTCCTACGAAGGGCTTTTGATGCCATGCTGACCGGCGTTTATACCGCCCCGCAGGTGTTGGATATAATGAATAACGAATGGGGCTTTAAGACCCGAAGATTCAAGAGCCGAGGCGGTGGCCCGATGTCTAGGAGTGCTTTATATCGTATTTTTACCAGTCCTTTTTACGCCGGTATTATCAACTACAACGGCAAGGAAAACAAAGGCAAACATAAGCCGATGATTAGCTTGGAAGAATACGACAAGATTCAAATTATTATGGGACGAAACGGCAAACCGAGAAATCAAAAGAAAGACTTCGCTTATACCGGGCTGATACATTGCAAAGAATGTGGCTGTTTGATAACTGCCGATCTGAAACACAAAGTTATTAAATACACTAAAGAATTGAGAAGTTATACTTATTATTGCTGCACCCGCAAGCGCAAAGATTACGCCTGTCATCAAGCGGCTATAACCAGGGATGACTTAGAATCGCAAGTCGAGAAAGAACTCGAAAAATATCAAATCAGACCGGAGTTTTTAGATCTCGGTCTGGAAATAATTGAGGAGCTTAAAAACGAAGAACAGGAAAAAGACTCGGCTGTAAAAAATAACGCCGGCAAATCAGCCGACGCCTTAAAAGAAGAAATGAAAAATTTGACTAAAATGCGCTGCCGCAATCTTCTCGGCGATGAAGAATACACGGAATCAAAAAATGAATTAATGAGAGAACTATCTAAACTCGAAATTAATAATACCGATGATAATTTTGAAGAAGAAGTTATAAAAATAACTAAAGAAACTTTTGAGCTTGCCATTCACGGACGCAAACAATTAATGGACGGCGACAATGAAACTAAAAGAAAGGTGCTGACAACTTTAGGCTCGAACTGGACTTTGGAACATAAAAAACTTGAAATGTTAGCTTATAAATGGTTAATGCCAATACAAAAATCGCAAACACTCCTTAACGACAAAATAGCCAGGTTCGAACTGAGAAATACCCCCATAACAAAAGGACGAAATGAGCTTTTAAGCCTACTTCGTCCCACTCTGCGGAGAGGCAGGGATTCGAACCCTGGGCCGGCTTGCACCAGCGACAGTTTTCAAGACTGTTCCATTAGACCGCTCTGGCACCTCTCCTGATATTTAATCTATCAGTAGTATAAATACTTTTTTTAAGTCTGTCAAAAGAATTAGGGCCTTATGACTGTTATAAGGCCCTAATCCTAAAATTTCTATTTAATTCCCTTAACTTCCTCCCAAAATCTCTTAAAATATGAGTCCATAAAATCACTTCTCTCTTTAGCAATTCTTTTCCCGGTCTTTGTTAAAATTTTATCTTTAATGTTTTTTAACTTAAATTCATACTCTAAAAAAGCCGTATCCTCTCTAGTGTAGGCCATATCTTTTTTGTCTTTAACTAATTTCTTCTCATTACCAGTATACATAGCGTTTTTTAAATAACCGGCAAACAAAAAAGTGCGCCCGACGCCAACCGCTCCGATTGAATCAATCTTATCCGAATCAAACAATACTTTTGCCTCAATCGTTTTTGGAATATGCTGGTTACGATAACGATGACTGATAATACAATGAGTAATATTATCAATAATATCTTGATCAATCTTGTGATTACGCAGAATTTTCGCCGCTATCTCTGCGCCTTTTTCGGCATGGCAGAATTTACCCTTACTTTTCATTTCTTCTTTACGTCCAATATCGTGCAGCAGACAAGCTATGGTCAAGATATTTAAATCAGCCTTTTCTTCTTTGCCGATATGTAAAACTAAATTTAAAACTCTATCAACATGTGTCCAGTCATGGCAGCCGCTCGCCCCGGCAAAATATTTTTTAGCTTCAATTTCTATTTGAGAAATTATTTTTTTATTTATTTTCATATTATTTATAATTATTCAACGGTCACCGACTTCGCTAAATTACGCGGCTTATCAACATTAACTCCGTTAAGGTCGGCAACATAATAAGCCAAGAGTTGTAATGGAATAATATTAACTAATGGCGATAATTCTTCAGAAACGGAAGGAACCATAATAACATAATCCGATAGCTTTTTAATAACTTCATTGTCCATATCCGTAATTGTGATAATTCTCCCGCCACGCGCTCTAACCTCCTGAATATTACTAATTACTTTTTCAAAAATAGGTCCGTGATTAACCACAAAAACAACGAACATGTTTTCATCAATTAAAGCAATCGGCCCATGTTTCATTTCCGCGGCCGGATAGCCTTCCGCGTGGATATAAGAAACTTCTTTTAATTTTAAGGCTCCCTCAAGAGCGACCGGAAAATTTATTCCGCGTCCTAAATATAAAGAGTTATGCGATCCAATAAAATTCTGCGAAATAGCTTTTATTTCCTTAGCGTTATCTAGAATAGATTGAATTTTTTGTGGAATACTTTCTAACTCATTAATTAATTCCCGATCTACTTCCCCGCTAATCTGTTCTTCAAAATATAAGGCTAATAAAATTAAAGACGTAACCTGTGATGTAAAAGCTTTGGTGCTGGCAACGCCTATTTCCGGACCGGCATGTAAATATATTCCCGATTTAACTTCCCGCGAAATAGTTGACCCGACAATATTAACAATTCCTAATGTCTCACAATTGGTCGCTTCTTTTAAAGCCGCTAAAGTATCAGCCGTTTCGCCGGACTGAGAAATAACAATTAATAAATTATTCGGACCAATAATCGGATTACGATATCTAAACTCCGAAGCATAATCAACTTCAACCGGTAGCCCGACTATCTTCTCAATCAAATATTTACCAATTAAAGCCGAATGCCAGGAAGTGCCACAGGCCGTAATAATTATCTTATCAACTTTTTTCGGATCTAAATTAACCGATAGCTTTATTGAGCCGTTATTAACTCTACCTCTTAAAGTATTGGCGATTGTTTTTGGTTGTTCAAAGATTTCCTTTAACATAAAATGCTTAAAACCACCTTTTTCAATTTCATCAATCGTCCATTTAATTTCCTGAGTCTCACCGGTTAGTAATTCCCCATTAATATTTTTTAAACTATAGCCGTCTTCACTAAGAATGGCGATCTCATTATCCTTTAAATAAATAACTTGCTGCGTATGCTCAATAATCGCGGAAGCGTCCGAGGCGACAAAAGTTTCATTCTCGCCAATCCCTAAAATCAAAGGCGATCCGCGTCGCGCGACAATTATTTTATGTTCCGTTGCACACATAACCGCTAACCCGAATGTCCCTTCTAAGCATTTGATAGTTTCCGTAACCGCTTTTTCTAAATTATCAACATAAAATTTCTCAATCAAATGCGCAATAATCTCCGTGTCCGTTTCCGAAATAATTTTATGGCCTTCGCTCTCTAATAGAACTTTTAAAGCCTGGAAATTTTCAATAATCCCGTTATGAACAACCGCAATTTTTTTCTGGCAGTCAAAATGCGGATGCGCATTAATCTTATTTGGTCGGCCATGTGTTGCCCAGCGAGTGTGAGCGATGCCGATGGTACTATTAAGAATTTTATTTGCTAGTTCCGCCTCAAGCATTTTGATCGGCCCCTCTTCTTTAATTATTTCTAAGGCGCCATTTTCTAAAACACAAATACCGGCGCTATCATAACCGCGATATTCTAAACGTTTTAAACCGGAAATAAGAAATGGAGTAGCTGGTTTCTTGCCGATATAACCGATAATTCCACACATATTATTTAGTATAAGTATTATTTTTTATAATTTCTTTAAAACCAATTTTTTTATAAACCGATAAAGCCACTTCCGATGAAACCAGGCAGGCCTCGTTATAGCCAAGTTTTTTTGCCTCATTCAATAAAACCTTAAGCATTAAAGCTGCGTATCCCTTCCCTCTGGCCGATTTTATAGTTCCGACATTCTCAATTGAAAATCGGTCATGGGCGTAATAAGAGGCGGTTGAAACCGCTTCTCCGTTTTCATAAACAACATAAGCTTTAATCTTATTGTTCTTAGAATTTAATCTGAATTCATCTAAAAATCCGAATTTGCGATCATAGTCAGATTCTACATAATCAAAGGCATCAACAAAAACCGCTTTAATATCTTTTAAAATATTAACTGAGTCCGAACACATTATTTTTACATTATCAGCTAAAGTATAGCTGCAATCAAGCTCGCTAAGATTATCAAGAATCATGCTATAGCTAGAATTTTTTAGTTTAAAACCATTGCTCAATAATAATTTATTTATATTATCATTCTCTAGAGCCTTAATCCGATAATCATGATTTCCAAAGAAATTATTAATCAATCGCAAATCATCCTCCGAGAAATCTTCATTTAAAATATGCGCAAAATTATACAAAGAATCAATAAAGGGTTCCGTTTTAAATAAAAAAAGGCTATCTGTTTTTTCCCGGACTATCTTTATCTGTAAAATATCACGAATAGATTCAAGTATTTGGTATACCGTATAACGCGAAGGATCTAATTCGGACAGCTTCTTTTCGGCTGGCATAATAGTCTAATTAGAATTATTATTCTATTTTATTCCATTATTAATTAATTATCAATAAAAAAAGAGACCCGATTTTCTGGGTCCCCTTAAATAACAAGTATAACATTTATTCTATTCTATCGGATTGAGCCTTACTTTAAATTTCCAATAAGAAAAGTACAGTAAAACCCACAGAATTAAGCCGAGTGAATTAATAATTTCCATCGGCCAAATATCTAAGATAATAGCATAAATGAGCCAAAATACCCCTGATATCACACTGACAATTATCTGGTCAGGATGAACCGATCCGGAGCTTTTATTCCGCCAGATTTCCAGTATCTGGGCCAACAAGGTAAGGCCAATTATTGAACCGAAAATTAAGAATAATAAGTCCCTTTGGGGAACAAATATAATTAACGGTAAAACTATGGCCGAACCGAGACCAACGATTTTCTCCTTTAAGCTAATTGGCTTAAACCTTAGCAGATTAACAATTATAGCTAAAGCGATAAACCCGAGGAAACCATTGATAGTTAGCGCCAGACTGTTTTTACCTAATCCGTAAATAATTACAGCTATTGCCGAAAATCCATAATACGAAAAAAAGATAAAATTAACAGAATGCCCAGAACGATTTTTAACTATCGTTTTGTTTTGCCTGATTAGGGCGATTCCCTGTGATACAGTAAAGATTAGCGTAGCTAGAAATGTTAGAGTTAACATATTAAAGCCGAAATTCTGAAGTTCAACAAATTTTTCCATTTTTTCGCTCAACTAATTAGTTGCTACTGGTAAATTTGCTAAAGCGAATTTAATTCCCTGCTTTCTCTTGGCCGGGTTAATAATAATCCGACTGATTCTTTTGGGGTAGTCATTTGCGCCACGATGATATGATTCTTGCAAGATACAGCAAACACCAATTTTTATATCGGCGTTTTCTTCTTCAATGTCACCGTATTTCTGGGTTTCATGCCAATCTTGTTCACACTCTTCAGTGGCATAAATCAATTCACCAACAACACCGCCCGCATAACGGCTATAACAAATTTGAACACCTTCGGCAAACTCAATAATTTTTTGTGAGTAATGCAATTCACACAAACGCTGACGCAGAGGGCAATTATAGTCGGTCGGTTTTTTGACTTTCCAAATATTGCCGCAGTCATAACCAACGGTATCTCCTGCCTCAATCGTAATAGAAATTGATTTGCCGTACGAGTCAGTACCAATGAAAGTAACCTGGCCACCGTTTCTTTTAACCTCAGCATGATGTCTGCCAAGTGTTCCGCCCGGTTTAAATTCGCCTTCAGGCATTTGCCACAATTCTTCAAACTTAAAATATCTCTTAGCCATCGCAGTCGCCTATTTCTAGGACTTTATTAAATTTGGCTTCTATTTTCTTTTCATGGCATAGATGCCAGACAAGACCTTAATGACGTCTTATTTTACTCAGTATTAAAATAAAATTACTTAGACAAATCGCACAATAGTCACAATTGTCCAAGTTATTTCATTTCCAATTTCACTAATCGCTAACCCAATCCTATTCCTGTCCCAGCCGGCCTCAAATATTGATTGAAATATTTGAAATATCCGAGCCAAGGTGAGAGCGTGAAAAGAAAAAATCATAATAACATCTAATCCGTGTCCGCCGTTCTTACTTATTTTATAAGCTAAGAATAATTGTGGAATTGATTTAAATATTAAACTATAATTTCCTTTAATAATTGGGTCAAAAATTTTAATTTTTTTATAACGACCATATATGAAATTAGCAGCGGAAAATAACAATACGATAATCGTTGTGATTGTGTCATTTAAATCCCACATTACTTCAGCTTTAATGGCTAAAACTAATGAGAATAAAAAATACACTACAACGCCGATTATCAATACTATCAGAATCTGCTTAGTAACAGTGCTTGCCCGCACTCTGTGAGCGCCTAGTCCTAGTGTGAAATTTATGCTCACAAAAAGGAAGGCAAAGATAAACATACTCAGGCTAAGGCCCTGAGTAGAATTATTTATCATGTGTATTATTTGTGATACACCGAAAACGATTCCCAGTACTAGCTGAAAATAAAACAAAATCAAATTAATCTGTTTTTTCATTACCTAATTTTTAATGAACATTACCCAGTTTTCTGTGATGAAATAATATCATAAATACATGATAATGTCAATATTTACCATTCTATCCCCTTCTGCTTATGAGCAATTAAATACTGATTACATTTAGAAAAATGCCGGCAACCGAAAAATCCGGAGTAGGCCGAGAACGGTGAAGGGTGCGGCGCTTCAAGTATTAAATGTTTCTGCCCGTCAATTAATTTCTTTTTACTCCGCGCAAAATTACCCCAGAGTATGAAAACAATATTCTCACGCTCATCAGAAATTTTCTTAATAACCGCATCGGTAAAATCTTCCCAACCCTTTTCTCGGTGCGAGGTCGGCGTATGGGCGATGACCGTCAGAATAGCATTTAAAAGAAAAACACCTTGCTTAGCCCAAGGTTCAAGATTCCCGTCTTTAAAATCTTTTTTGATATTTAAATCACTCTCAATTTCCTTATAGATATTTTGTAAAGAAGGCGGCAAGGAAACGCCGTTCGGTACCGAAAAACAAAGACCGTTCGCCTGGCCGTCATCGTGATAAGGATCTTGGCCTAAAATAACTACCTTTACCTGATAAAACGGCGTAAGCCAAAAGGCCTTAAAAATATTCTCCGGCCGTGGAAAAACTTTCTTAGTTTGATATTCAGTACGAACAAAATCAGCCAGTTTTATAAATTGATCACTAGCAAAAACATCACTTAACGCTTTATGCCACTCCGGTTCAATTATCACTTCTTTAGACATAATTCTCTCATTATTTTTGTCCATATTAACTATTTTACCATAATCTTTCTTGAAAAAATATAATAAGGTATAATATCCCATATGAAAAGCATCCTATTTAAGACAACTATATTCGCCTTGCTTGCTAATCTGATTTTTGTTGCTCAGTTTGCTATGGCTCAAACCTCAACCTCTTCTGTTGTATTAAAGAATGCAAAAACTATATATTTGACTTTTGACGCCGATATGACGGTTTATATGAAAAATAAATTACTAAGCGGCAAAGTAAAAGAATGGTACGATCCGGAGATTATATCTTATTTAGAAGAGAAAAAAATCCCTGCCACAATTTTTGTTACCGGTCTATTCGCGGAAATTTATTCTCAGGAGATCAAACAATGGACTGATAACAACCTGCTTATTGAAAACCACACATACGACCACAGCGCTTTTGAATCTCCTTGTTTTGGGCTAAAGGTCTTAAAATTAAATAAAGACAAACTAGCTGAGATTAAAAAAACTCAAGATATCTTATTTAAAATAACTGGAAAAAATCCTAAATTATTTCGCTATCCCGGTTTATGTCATAATTCTTCCGATGATTTTTTAGTTAGAAACATGGGTTTGTCTATAAATAACGGGAGTCTGACTGCTAACGACGCTTTTAATAAAAATTATGCCAGTATTGTAAAAACAGTACTGGCTAGAGCTAAAGATCAAAGCGTTATTTTAATGCATTTAGGCGGGCCTAATGCTCCATCTACTAGCCAGGCCTTAAAACAAATTATTCCTCAACTTGAAAAAATGGGTTTTACCTTTAAATCTTTAGATAATTAAGTAATATCTTAAAGCTTTCACATGAACAAAAAGGCAGAATTTTATTCTGTCTTTTTGTTTATAGATCTAAAGATTATTTAATCAATTTTAATTTATCATTTCTTGATAATTTCTTAATTTGGCTTTCCGCCTTAAGCGCCGATGATTTATCGCGAAAATTCTTTAAATATACAAGTTTCACTGG
>CAIVBF010000126.1 GCA_903904095.1 uncultured bacterium
AAAAATTTGGCGTTTCTGCTGCTGCTCCAGCTATGATGATGGCTCCTGCCGCATCTGCCGCCGCTGTTGAAGAAAAAGATAGCTTTGATGTTGAAATTACCGATGCCGGTGCAAACAAAATCAATGTCATTAAAGCTGTTAGAACTTTATCTGATATGGGTCTAAAAGAAGCTAAAGATTTAGTTGATGCTGCTCCTAAAGTATTAAAGGAAGGCGTTAAAAAGGCTGAAGCTGAAGCTATGAAAAAGACATTGGAAGAAGCTGGCGCTAAAGTAACTTTAAAGTAATCGGATAACTCTTAGAATCTATAAAAAAACCGCTCAATCTGAGCGGTTTTTTGTTGTTTAAATGTATTATTAAAATATTATTGATTTAGGTTTATGCGATAGATTGCTTCAGTAGTTAGGAAATAAGCTTGTTTAGCCTCTTCATTAACTGTAAAATCTTTAATATTATTTAAGGAATCAACTCCGTATTGATTTAGCAGATTGCCGTTTATTTTATTTAAAATTGCCAAGCGCTTTGAATCCGCTTCAAATATATAAATATATTTAACGCCGACATAAATTTTACTGGCATTAACCATGGCTGGCAGAAGAGCGGGGGCACTAAAATTTTCCTTCTTGCCCTGGAATAATTTTTGGACCTCGCCATTCTTTTTTAGAACATAAATATAACCATCATTTATTGAAATATCGCTGGCCTGGCTTAAATCAATAGTTTCCTTTAACCAATTAGTCTTAGTGGTAAAGCCATTAGCGCTCTTAGAATATTTATATATTTGATTGGTACTTTTGGCCAAAGCATATAAACTGCCGCCGGTAGATCCGTATGTTTTAAAAGTATTTAAATCAGCCGATTGATCAGTATTAGTAATATTAATAACGGCGGCGGTTTTTTTCTTTAAATCAAATCTTAAGATTTGATTAGAATTTAAATAGTATAAATAAGATTTTTCATTAGGATTTTGAGAAACTTTTGAGAGGCTGGTCGCTCCATTTATTACAGATTTGCTTGAGGAAGAAGAATTAATAGTTAAGCTGTAAATGTTTGTTTCGTCGGAGGCGTAGATATTGGCGGCTATCAAGAAGATACTGTTAAGATTTAAACCGCTGAGATCATTAGTTTTTTCAACCTGAGTTACTTTAACTAATTTTTGAATTTTTTCACTTTGTTCTTTTAATTTATTTTCTAATTGATCATAGACAATTTTTTGATCACTTTTCTCTCTAGGCAGGGAGCTAATCAGAGATTGGGCGGCGATAAGATCGGCTCTTGCCCCATCGTTATCATTATAGAGAAGATGGGCGTCAATTGAATTTTCTTGATTTTCAATCTGGGTTGCCAAGTTTTTAAATTCAGCCTGAGCCTTTTTGTTTTTAGATTGAATATTTGTAAATATTATACTGCCAAAAAAGATAATGATAACAAGAATCAGACCGCCGAAAAGCAAGCTATTTTTTTTGTTTAGCGCCCTGAACCAGTTCTTTGATTTTATAATCAAAGATAGCCAATTCTGAGGATTAAAAATTTGAACAATAACTTGAAATATGTTCTTTAATTTTAATACAAAATCGCCAGGCTTTTTCTTGAAAAATATTTTTTCCTTAACTAAAAATGAGTCGGCACGGGCTAAATTAAGACTTTTTACCCGACCCAAATCTAAATTAATTGCGCTAGCCGGTTTTTCTTCTTCGCTGCGGTATGTTTTCTTTATTTGGTTATTTTGCTGGCTTGAATCATGTTTAAAAAGACCTTGAGTGTGTTTAATTATTTTGTTTAAATTGATTAGGCCAGCCGGAGCTAAAAGTTTTTCGGTTTTTTGTTCCGTGCTATCAAGAGTCAGAGCTCTACTTGGCATTATTAAGGTTTCTTCAACTTCTTCTTTTGTTTCTGAGACGTTTAAGCCAATCGTGTTTTTAATTAAAACTCCTAGAAAGGGAACATAGGCATTTATCTTTCCGAGCATATTCTTAATTTGTTCGGTGGCAACAATAGGCGGCAGCTTAGTTATAACAGAAATTATTTCTTTATTAGACAAATATTCCGGCAAGGCCTCACTTGTAAAAAAGAAGTATGAGTTAATCGGTATTTCACCATTAATTACCGAAGAAAAAATATTTAATTCTTTCGGACTGGAAAATTCTTTGTCCTCAAGATGTTCTTTAGCGTCGGTGGCGCTTGTTTCAACGTTGATAATTTCATACTGATCATTGCGGTGATAGATTAAAAGAGCGCGATTCTTTCCAAAACTAGAAAAATATAATTTATTTTCAAATATTACTCCGATACTCTTAAAAAAGAAA
>CAIVBF010000127.1 GCA_903904095.1 uncultured bacterium
CTTATTCTCATTAATAATATTTTCTTCTCTCGCTCGCTTCTCATAATTATTTAAAGTAGATTATTCTTTAATGCCATCTAAATTAACGTCATATAGAATCTGTTCGCTAATCAAGCGGTAGTTTAAGATTTCTTCTTCTGTAAACCAAATCGGGATTTCACGCTGGGCATCCTCAACCGGGTCGGAACAATGGACTAAATTACGAACGGCGCGATCATCAAGGCTGGCTAAAGCGTACGAATCTAGAGTATAGTCGCCACGGATGGTTCCACCGTCAGACGACATTGGTTCAGTTGAACCAACAATTTTTTTAACGATTCCGACAGCCTGATTGCCCTCAAAAATCATCGGTACGACCGGACCACAACTCATAAATTTAACAAGAGCTCTGATAATATCTTTCCCGTATTCAATCGCTTCTTTTTCAATCGGGCGGCCGATCGCTTTTAGTTCTTCAACAGTTCTAGCTCCTTTTTTCAAAAACCATTCATCGTCTTTATCATAATGTTTCCATAGTTGTTCTTCAGTAGCATTAACAATTTTTAAAGCAACTAGTTTCAAGCCAGTACTTTCAATTCTTTTAATAATTTCACCAATCAAACCGCGCTGAACAGCGTCCGGCTTTAACATAACAAAGGTTCGTTCTTTCTTCGGATGAGTCATATTTTTTATTTTTATTATTTTTAAATACTTAAAATTACTAATTCCATGTCTTCAACCGGTAAATCTTTCTTGGAAATCTTTAATTTCTCCTCATAACTAGGAGTCAGGCCTATTTCTTTGATAAATTTATCAATTGGATCTAGACCGTCAATTTTCAAGCCATCTGTTTTATAGTGCATTGGGATAACAATACGCGGTTCAATCTGAGAAATAACCTCAACCGCCTTCTTGGCGTCAAGCGTGTATTTCCCGCCGACCGGAATCAACAGAACATCGGTTCCGACCAGTTTTTCTAGTTGAGTATTATCCAAAACCGTTCCCAGGTCACCCAAATGAGCAACAGAAATATCATCAACTTCAATTCTATATATAATATTTCCACCTCTTTCTTCGCCCTTTTTCTCGTCGTGGAAGGAGTCAATTCCCTCAACTAATATTCCTTTATAATCATATTCACCGGCGCATTCAATAACAAAAGGCGTCCCGCGCAAAGCACCGATATTGTTGTGGTCATGATGATCGTGGGAAACAGTCACGATGTCCGCTTCAAAATTAGGGACCTTAAGACCAGTTTCTTTATCAAAGGGATCAGTCACCAAAGTAACTCCATCGGTACCTATTTTATCCTGGATTTTAAAGCAAGAATGGCCCTGCCAAGTAATAATCATAATATTATAATACAATAAAAACAGGCAAAGAAGTCTTTAACCTTATATTTATAATAACAAATGAGGGGCTCTTGGTCAACCCAAAAACTATTCAAAAATATCACGAATCTTGATTGTCCCCTGTTTATCGGTCCGAAAAATTTTTAAGCCAAAAACTAAGGCTCTTTCTAAAATTTCGGGGCTAGGGTGATTAAATCTATTATTTATCCCCGCTGAAATTATAAAATCAACTGGCTTGACTGCCGTCAAAAAAGCTTCGCTATTAGCAGTCTTGGAGCCGTGATGTGAGGCCTTTAAAACTTTCGCTCTTAAATCAAAACCGTAATCAATCAGGGCCTTTTCAACAATAGCACTATTATCACCCGAAAATAAGAATTTATTTTTATTGCATTCTAGCTTAACAACAATAGAATTATTTTGATCCGGCTTAATTTTTAGAATATTAGGGTTAAACAAATTAATAAAGCAATTTTTATCTAAATTGAGTTGAGCTGAATTTTTTAAAACAATAACTTTAATTTTTTTAAATTTAGCGATTTCTAATAAATTATCTAGTAAGGGGGAATCATAACTA
>CAIVBF010000128.1 GCA_903904095.1 uncultured bacterium
CCCGATAAGCAAAGAAAGTTTTTAAAACCACTCCGGGCAATTGGAGTGGTTTTAAACTGAGAATCATTTAAAATTTTTAATAATTATGCTCTTTCAACGTATTCTCCCGTTTCCGTATTGATTCTAATATTATCGCCTTCGTTAATAAAAAGAGGAACATTAATTAAAGCGCCAGTTTCAATTTCAACTTGCTTATTAACATTTCCGGCTGAATTTCCTTTAACACTTGGCGGAGCGGTGACAACTTTAAATTCCATTTTAATCGGTAATTCAATTGAAACTGGGCGGCCTTCAAAGTATAGAACGCTGACATCAACGCCGTCTTTTAGGAATTGATATGATGATTCGCCGATATCTTCTAAGGCTAATTCAAATTGTTCAAAACTTTCATTATCCATAAAGTAAGCTTTTTCCTTATCTTTATACATGAAGTTAGCTTTCTTAGTTTGAGTTTCCGCTTCTTCCGCTTTTTCCGCGCCTTGATAGGTTTGCTCTAGAACGTTGCCGTTAATCAAATTACGTAATTTAATTTTTAGAACGGCCCCGCCGCGGCCCATTTTATGATGATCAGTCTTGATAATTATAAAGGGAGCGTCATTTACTTTGATAACTTTACCTGTTTTAATTTCATTAAAATTCAACATAGAATTAATGATTTATATTATTTAGAATGCTTTTATTATAGCCTTATTTGTGAGTAGCGGAAAGAAGAGCCATGACGCGAGAGCGTTTAATCGCGTTAGCTAATTTTCTTTGGTGCCAAGAACAAACGCCAGTGCGTTGTCCCGGAAGTATTTTCATGTAAAAGTTAATAAAGCGTCTTAATGTTCTAGTATCTTTGTAGTCAACTTCAAGGTTGTTAACGCAGAAATAGCATTCTTTAGTTTTTTTGTTGGTCATAATTTTATTATTTATTAAAATGGAATATTTTCAACACGAATTTCTTCGTCGTCAATTGGCTCTTCCGGAATTTCAATAATATTTTCCGGAGCATTTTGACTGCTTCTTGGAGCGGAACTTCCGCCAAAGTCACCCATCGCGGAACCGCCTTTAGTGTCTAACATAATCATATTTTCAACGACGATTTCTGTTCTATAACGTTTAACACCGTCTTGGCCTGTCCAATCGGTAGTTTGTAATCTACCTTCAACATAAACTTTTGAACCTTTATGAAGATATTTTGAGCAAACCTCGGCTAATTTGCGCCAAGCGATAATATTATGGAATTCAGTTTTTTTCTGCTGTTGTCCGCTTTGATCGGTCCAAACTAAATTGGTAGCGATTGAAAACGATGCAACGCTCTGGCCGGACGGGGTATTTCTTAGTTCAGGATCACGAGTTAAGTTTCCGATAAGCATGGCCTTGTTTAAATTCATATAATTGAGGTAAATCGCGAACTTAAAAAGCAAACATTTTAAGTTTACGATTTTAAATTATTAAATTAAATCTTTAGCGCTAAGAATGCCTTCTAATTTTTCGTCTAAATCTTTAAGGTCTACTTTTGTTTCTTTTACTTCTTTTGACTTTGAAGTTGCAGCAGGAGCAAAGGCTTTCTTAGTTTTTTCTTCTTTGCTTTTTTCCTCGGTCGCTTTTTTAGAATCGATTTTAGCTCTGATTAATTTATCATGAGCTAAATCCTTTTCGCTTTTCGCCTTTTTTACAATTATTTGGTGACGTAGAATATCGGTTGATAAGCGTAAATTTTTATCGATTTTAGCGAGATTTTCTCCCTCTAGATCAAATTCAAATAAGCTATAATAGCCGTAAGCGTTATGTTTTATCTCATAAGCTAACTTTTTTTTGCCCCAGAATTCACGAAAAGTAACTTTACCGTCGTTTTCTTCAATCACTTTTTCAACTTGAGAAGAAACGGTTTTAGCTTCGTCTTCAGTAAATTTGTTAGGAACGATAAATAAGATTTCATAATGTGTCGCTCCGGAATTTTTTGTTTTTGACATAGTTATTTTACAATAAGGGACCTAAAAATTATTTAAGTTTTTTCTAAAAAATTTCTAAAGTTCCTCTGATTAAATAAAATCCCTAAGTATTCCAAGAACCTTAGGGTCTAGAATACCTTTAATTCAGCTATAATTAGCGGAATCATCTTGAATCTGGTCAAGATATGGGAAAGATATTAATAAATATTAATTTGTATAAAGAATTTATCATAGTATTTAATAAAAAGCAATAGGCCCGCTTTCTAGAGAGGGCTGTCTGGAGCCCGGTCTCTGGTTGCCAGTCCGGCTTTTTTAAGATATGCTAGGGGATATGAAATACTTTTTTATTCTAGGAACAAATACCGCTTTATCTATCGCCGAACTCGGCGCCGTTTTTGATTTGAGTAAATCTAAGCTTTTAGCTCCTGATTTCTTATTAGCCGAGCTTGATTTAGAGATTAACGCGGAAACTCTAATTAATCGTTTAGGCGGAACTATTAAAGTCGGGGTCATCCGAGACGAGGTTAATATTAATTCTAATCCTGATTTAGTTAAGGCAGTCATAAAATTAGCGGCCAAGAAAAAAGACAGCGTCGCTGACGGTAAATTTAACTTCGGCTACTCCGCCTACGGGCAAAATAATTTTAATAAGAAAGATTTAGGAATTAAAGTTAAAAATTATTTTAACGAGAAAAAAGTTAGCTCTCGTTTTGTTGTCAGTCAGGAAAAAACTTTATCAAGCGTTGTTATTACGCAAAATAAATTATTAACGCGCGGGATAGAAATCGTTTTAGTTAATGATAATGAGGATAAATTAACATTAGTTGGGGAAACTTTAAGTACGCAACCATTTAAAGATTTATCTCGTCGTGATTTTGGCCGACCGGCTCGCGATGATTTATCAGGCATGCTACCGCCAAAAATAGCTTTAATTATGCTTAATTTAGCGCAGGTAAAGAGTATGGATTCAGTTTTAGTTGATCCTTTCTGCGGATCGGGAACAGTATTAAGCGAGGCTCTATTATTAGGTTATAAAAATTTATTTGGATCGGATATTTCTATCAAAGCGGTTGAAGACACGAGAACAAATATAAGCTGGCTCAAAGAATTATATAATATAAAAGATTTTCACTTAAAACTATTAGTTAAAAACGTTACTAATCTATCAAAGTTTATTAAGAGTAATTATGTTGATGCGATTGTAACTGAACCATATTTAGGACCGCAACGCGGATTACTAAATTTTAAAGTTATTAATAAGAATCTAGAAGATTTATATTCAGCGGCTATTTCAGAATTTCATAAAGTTTTAAAAAATGGCGCTCGGGTAGTTATGATTTGGCCTTCTTTTTATGGCCAGCGTCCGATTACGCCTAGTTATCGCGGATTTAAAATTATTGATATGTTGCCGGCTAATTTAGCCGAGGGGCCGTTCGTTAATAAAAATGCGCGTCCGACAATTATTTATGGCCGTCCGGGGCAAAAAGTTTTTAGAGAAATTGTTGTGCTTGAGAAGATGTAATTTTTAGCAGATTTGATTATACAGAAAGCCACCTAAGAAGGTGGTTTTTGTTAATAAAAAACAGGGCTACACGATTGTGTATAGCCCTGTCAAAGTAGTTCTTATTTAGGAAGCTTGATGCCGATTTTTTTGGTGGCATTTCCAAGTACCCCGTAAATATCGGCAAATATTTTTCCATCAATCTTTATGGCCTCTATGAAAGAGAGATGTTCCCCTAGATATTTATGGGTCCTGAAGAATTTTTCTTCTTGTTCCTTTTTTTTCTCTAGAGAATCAAGATAGGGAAGTTCTTGCCAGTAAAGTTTTTTGCCTCCCTCATTAAAATCTTCATAGTAATAGGTGCATACTAAAATTGTTACTTTTTCCATTTTTAATTGTTTTAAATTAATAAACAACTAATACAATAAAGTGCTCGCTTTTTTGTCGGCTTGAGGTGCGTAACCTCCTTTAAGGAAAACAATTATGGAATGAAAAAATAAAAAGAACTATTTTGATATAAAAAATATAGCATAAAGCTATATTCTTGTCAACTATATTTTGGATTTTACTTTGTAGAGACCTCTTGTTGCGGCCAGACCTATTTATTAATCAAGAAATTGCAGACATCACCATCGGCGACAGTGTAATCCTTGCCTTCGGTTCTAATTAGGCCAAGTTCGCGCGCCTTTGCCTCACTGCCGCATTCTTCAAACTTTTCCCAGCTTATAACTTCGGCCCTAACAAATCCCTTTATAAAATCGGTATGAATCACGCCGGCGGCATACGGAGCCTTGGTTCCTTTCTTAATAGTCCAGGCCCTTGTTTCGTCTGCTCCGGTTGTAAAAAAGGTATCTAGGCCCAGTAATTTATAGGCGCTTCTAATTAAACGATCAAGACCGCTTTCTTTAAGCCCTAATTCTTTAATATATTCGGCTTGTTCCTCCGGTTCTAAATTACCGATCTCTTCCTCTAACTTTACATTAATTTTAATAAGTTGGTTGGCAGTTTTTAAGCTAAAATCCTCAGCATGAGCTTCATCTATATTAAGAACGTACAGAATTGGTTTTATTGTTAATAGGTTTAAAGTTTTTACGAAAACCTGCTCTTCTTCGCTAAATTCCAAATCTCTAACCGGCTTACCATCGGCCAATTGCTTATATATTCTTTCTAATATTTGCGTAAAATATATTAATTGCTTATCACCGCTTCTAGAATCGCGCTTAGTTCTATCAAGACTTTTTTCAACAGTCGCTAAATCGGCGAATATTAGCTCCATGTTGATTGTTTCTTGATCGCTATTAGGATCAATTCGGCCGTCAACATGGACAATATTCTTATCTTTAAAGTCTCTAATAACTTCACAAATAGCATCACATTCTCTAATATGAGCCAAAAATTTATTTCCTAGGCCCTCGCCCTTGCTTGCCCCGGCCACTAAACCAGCAATATCAACAAATTCAATAGTCGTTGCGATCACTTTGAGCGGTTTTGAGACAGCTGCTAATCTATCCAAGCGAAAATCAGGAACCTTAACGATTCCGACATTCGGCTCAATAGTGCAAAACGGATAGTTTGCCGCATCAACGCCTTTTTTAGTTAATAAATTGAATAAAGTTGACTTACCAACATTCGGTAGGCCAACAATCCCGATAGATAATGACATATACATTAATATAGCTGATAAATCTGATTTTGCCAATCTAATTTAATTAGCTAATATTCAGACAAATAAAAAGAGGCCCATGACGGGCCGCTCTTTATTATATAAGAAGTTAATAAATATTAGGCGCCGGATGAGCCTCGTACCTAATCACGCACTTTTTTGTACTGTCTGATTAAGTATTTGAAGCTAATTGCTGACTTACAAGCATATCTTTCCAATTCCCGCAAAATAATATTATTTTTATTTAATTTATGGCTAACCTTTAAATAAGAGTTATTGAAATTTCTTTTATAGATTTTCAATACATTTTATTTATAATTTTTGTTAGCACGATTATTATTTGCTCAACTATATTATATTCGTCACGTCAGCGTTGACGATGTGCAATTTAGGAATCAGTTAAAGAACCTACTAGAATTATAGCACTTTAAAATATAGTGGTCAAATATCGTGGACTTATCTAGTCTAATTTAGAGTTTTTGTGGTTATTTTATCTAATATTAAATAAAATATATTTTATGTTAATATTGTTTTTCAGCTTTAAGTCTATGTTGTTGTAGACTTAAAATACGTTTTTGTGCACAGAAAACACAAGTTATCCACAGGTTTTATGATTATGTATGATAATAGGCATATTATTGTTGTTTTATTGATAAGTGTGGTCTTTAATGGAAAGTAAAAAATTGTTGCATA
>CAIVBF010000129.1 GCA_903904095.1 uncultured bacterium
AGCGCTAGACGCTCTTTTATCTTAATTATTATAGCAAAAAATCAAGAAAAAATCAATTAAAATAAATGATTTTTTGTCTTAAATAGACTCTTAAGCCAGGTAGAAAATTCCGACCCGTTTCTTGCCCCCGGACGCAAACGAGTCAAAGTCATTAATTCCGATTTATCATGCGAAACGCCGTTAGCGGTCGTTACAGAGGCCAAATAGCCGGCCTGAGCCGCTAATTTCGCATCATATTCACTATAGTGACCGAAAGGATAACAGAAACTTAAAACGGGTTTATTAATTATATCTTCTAAGGCTTTCTTACTCTTAATAATTTCATATTCCGATTTAAATTGATTCAAAGTAGTTAAATCAGGATGATTAAAAGTATGAGAACCAATCTCAACATACTCGCTATTAGATAGTTCTTTAAGTTGCTCCCTTGTTAAATAACCAGGCGTATCCAAAGCATTAATAATAACATAAAGAGTGGCCTTAATTTTACATTTTTTTAAAAGCGGGAATACATTAGTATAAAAATCTTCATATCCATCGTCAAAAGTTAGGGCGATAGAATTATTTGCTAAAGATTTTTTTGAAATTAAACTATTAGCAACTTCCGAAACAAAAACATCATTAAAATTTTCATTTTTTATCTCATTTAGCTGACTCTTAAAAATACTTGGATCAAGATATAAACCTTTTAAGGTTGATGAGGCCGGAGCGAGTTCAATATAGTGGTACATTAAAATAGGAATGTTCTGCGAAGATGATGATTTTAAATTAAGGACAGAGGCTTTAACCGGATTAACTATAAAAAAAGAAAACAATAAAAATATAGTAAAAACAGCAGAAAAATAAGAATTTTTTTTCATCTTTTTGGCTAAATTACTGACCTTGACAAATTTTAGTAAAATTGCTATCATTTAATTACTAGCAACTAAAAAGTTGCTTCAAAATATCGTTCTTTCAAAGGAACAACATACGAACTTTGCAATATCTAATATATTGGGGAATGAAATTTGAAACTTCATCTCCCTAGCCATCTAAACATATGAAACTTTTCAATAGTTTCTTCGGTTTATTGGTTCTTATACTGATATTCAAGTTCGCTGTTCCATCCGAGGTAGCTGATTTAGCTTCTCAAATCTTAGTTAAAGTTTTAACTTTAATTAAAGATTTGTTAGCCCAAGTCAACCTACCCACCACCATATAAATTAAATGAGCTTTCTCCCAAGGAAGCTCTTTTATTTTTTTAAATTAATTTTATCAATAATCGCTTCAGCAACAACTAATCCATCAATTGCCGAAGAAACAATCCCGCCAGCATAACCCGCCCCTTCTCCGGCCGGAAACAGGCCTTTAATATTTGACTGACAGAATTCATCGCGGAAAAATCTTAATGGCGAAGAGGTTCTGGTTTCAACGCCAGTTAAAACAGCTTCGGGATTATCAAAGCCATTTATCTTCTTGGCCATCAGCGGAATCGCTTTTTTTATACTAGAAATAACATAAGGCGGTAAACAATTTTCTAAAGAAGTTAATTTAACTCCCGGTTTATAGGTCGGATTAACTTCATCAAGCTTTAAAAAAGAGGGGCGACCGGCTAAAAAATCACCGACTAATTGTACAGGAGCACTATAATCAGATCCGCCTGCTTCATAAGCTTTCCTCTCCCAAACTCTCTGAAACTCAACGCCCGCTAAAGGATGGTCGGAACTAAAATCAGCTGGCGTTACTGGAACTAAAAGGGCGCTATTAGAATTTTTTCCGTCTTGAAAATATTCACTCATGCCGTTAGTAACAACTCCGTCCTCCTCTGAGGCCGCCCCCATGACATAGCCGCCGGGACACATGCAAAAAGTATAGACCGAACGTTCGCCGGCCGGATGTTCAACTAGTTTATAACGAGCCGTTCCCAATCTTTTATTATTAAAAAAATTACCGTACTGCGCCTTATTAATCGCCTTCGCTTTATGTTCAATCCTTAAACCGACGGCAAATGCCTTAGAACTCATTTCTAATTTATTTTCATAAAGCATCTGATAAGTATCGCGCGCACTATGGCCAATCGCTAAAATTAAATTATCAACTAAAATCTTTTCGGTATTATTAAAAATCGCCGCCACTATTTTATCATTCTTTATTTCAATATTAGTTAAACAAGTATTAAATCTAAATTCACCGCCCTGAGCGATAATTTTAGCTCTAATATTTTTAACAATCTCCCTTAATTTATCAGTTCCGATATGCGGCGTTGCGCTATAGGCAATTTCAGCCGGCGCCCCTGCTTCAATTAGCTCGGAGAAAATAAAACTAGAACGCGGATCATTAATAAGCGTATATAATTTACCATCCGAAAAAGTCCCTGCCCCGCCCTCGCCAAACTGAACATTAGATTCTAAATTTAATTTTCCAAAATTAAAAAAATTACTGACTGATTTTATCCGCAAATCAACGTCTTCACCGCGTTCAAAAATTATCGGTCTTAAACCAGCCTTAACTAAAATAAGAGCCGCAAATAATCCGCTCGGACCGCTGCCGATAATCACCGGCCTCTTAAGTTCTTTAAAATATTTTGATTTAAGTAGTGTCGCGTCTATTTTTTTTAATTCGTAATTATAAGGGGTTTGGAAACGAACACGATAGCGAGTATTAAATTCTTTTATCTTTGAGCTATCTCTAACTTCAACATCAAGCGAGTAAACAAAGATAATCGCCGATTTTTTACGGGAATCAATCGCCTTCTTAATAACTTTGAAATTTAGAATATCTTCTTCGGGCAAATTTAAAATAGCCGCAATCTTTGCTTTTAGCAAGATTTCGTTTTCGTTTAATCCTAGCCCCACTTCTTCAATTCTTAGCGATTCATTCTTGGAACCCATATTTTATAACAAAAATAGACTTATTAACTGTAAGTCTATCTTATAACAAAGTAATATAAAAATCTACTTTAACATCAAGCGACTAATTTCGCTGTTGCGACGGGCATTATTAGGCGAATGCAGAACAACAATAATCCGATCTTTGGTTCCCTTTTTAAGGCGCAAAGCCACGTTAATTTTGGCCTCCGTTAAATACCCGACTTTCATACCTATCGGCTTCATCGCCAATAAGCTGGTATTGCGGCTAACAACACTAATCGTTCGGCCAGACAGTATTTCTTTAAACTTATAACTGGGTTTAGCGCTGGCCGTCCTGATAATGGGAAAAGAATAAGCTCGGCGAGCAATCAAGGCCATCTCGCGAGCTGTACCAATATTTTTTGGATCAATCCCTGAGGGATCGGTGAATTTAGTATTTTTTAAACCAAGCGCCTTGGCTTTACTGTTCATCTTTTGAACAAACTTAGCCCGGCTAATTCCTGAATTATCAACTAAAATAATAGCCGCCTCGTTAGACGAAGCAATAAGCATCGCGTTCCACATGTCGTTGAGGGTAACCTTGTCGCCGGTTTTTATATTAATACCGCTAGTAACGTCGCCGGCATCAATATAAGGATCTACATAATTTATCTGATTTTCTTTAATAACAACTTTTTTATTTAAATTTACTTTTAAATCTAATAAAACTAAGGCGGTCATTAACTTCGTTAAAGAGGCGTAAGGCAAAATCTGATCAGGGTTCTGACCGCTAATATATTTCCCAGTACTAGCATTTAAAATAGTGCTAGACATTCCTAAATCTTCATAGGAATTATCCGCCGCCAAACACGGCGTCACAAAAAAAACAAAATTTGTTAATACAAAAGTATACAACAAAAAATGATTTATTATTTTATTTATCTTAATCATAAAAACTAATTAAACCGAATTAATTTCATTTTAACATAAGATAAATCAAAATTAAA
>CAIVBF010000130.1 GCA_903904095.1 uncultured bacterium
CGCGGCATGGCCAGTTATTTAGCAACTATCAAAAAATTAAAATTAGACGGTAAAAAAATAGAAGAAGATATTCATGTTGAAGGCGAGATGACTTTAGTTTTGGCTAAAGGTCCGATTATTAATATTGTTCATAAATTATTAGGCGGTTTAGCCTCGGGCATGACTTATGTTGGCGCGGCCTGCATTGAATCTTTAAGAGGGAAGGCAGATTTTATTGAAATTACTAGCGCCGGATATGGTGAGAGCGTTGCCCATGGAGTTGGAAAGTAAATAAAAAATAAATATATTAAATGAATTTATATCGTTGACATTTATTCGTCTTAGCGATATATTAAGCTGTTACGTTCTTTAAAAATAAAAACAAAAAACATATACCATGAAAACAAATTTTACTAAATCAGTTAAGGAATTTTTCCTTAAGATGAAAGAAAATATTTTTGAGTCAATCAAAAATCTTTTTCTCTGGATTTCCGAGAATCCAATGACAAAAACCAAGAGGTTTATCCTCTTAATTTCGGCTAATCCGGTAATGACCACAATCGGCGTATCGGTTATTTTATTTGTAGTTATTCTCGCTTTTCTCGCTTTTTTTGATTTATTTGTTCTAGCGGCGCCTTTATTTTTCGTTACTATTTTTTATTTCGGGGTAGTGACGGTTTTGGTCATCGCGATCAGAAAAACCTTCAAGAGAATAATCACGATGATTGAGATCAAGAAGGATCAAGTCGCTCTAATCTATTTCGGTGAAAAAGCGGAAATTTATCGCTGGCCATTTTTCGGAAAACCAACGGATATTAAAATTATTCAATTGCCGGCTGGCTGGAGATCGGAGATGAAAAGAGGAGAGGAAAAAGAACTAGACATCCCTGTGAAAATAAACCTAGAACAGAACTTGATTAATTTTGGAGTAATTATCCATATTTTTGTTAAGTTTGAATTCCTAGGACCATTTCAGGCGGCTGATTTTGAAAATGTCGTTCCTAATCTGGATGATATTGAGTCGCCAATCTTTTTTGAGCCGTTTATTAAAGAGATTTTATTAACTGGCGGTTCTAACTTCAAAGAGATTCAGAGAAATGCAGCGGAGTACTATGAGGGCAGAATAACTTTGCCTAAATTAAAAAATGAAATTCTGCTGGATATTAAATTTCCGCGGCATTTATTTTTTAATGTTCAGGGAACAACAATCAGAATCGGGGAAATTGAATTCCAGTCCGAGCGCGAAATGTAAATTGAGAAATCAAGAAGATAAAAAAAGAGGGACCGTTTTTAAATTAACGGCCCCTTTATTTTTTTAGAGTTATTACTAACTTTGGTGTCCCAATTTCAATTTTAATTTTTTTCATGTTTGGGAAAAACTTTTCTGCGAAGTCTACCTGGTTCATGATTCTCTGGGCCAATTCCCATTGTGATATTTGCTTATTGTCCCAGCGAATTATATCAACTTTCATTGATTCCCGATAAGGCGTTTTAATAACCGGTTTAAAGATATTTAAGCCGGAAATGATTCTGCTTTTTGCTTTTTTTGGAGAATTGATTTTTAATTTTGCCCGCAGATCATCAGCCCTGAATGGTCCGGAAAAACGGTATTCAATTTTTAATGGGACGAGAGCGATTGTTGAGAGACTTATTTCAATACTTAAATCACTTTCAATTATTTTCCTCTCTCCGCCTTTTATTTCCCTTAGCAAATTATTAGGTAGTTTGATAATAGTTATCTTGGGCTTTCCCCAGATCGGTTTTTCATAGAATTTTACCTTATTGCCCTTGTAGTGCAATAAAATAATCTCATTTTCATGCTGAGTTAGAATTGTGAATCGTAATTTGATTACAATAAAAACGAGAGCAGAGACAGTAATATATATTCCTAAAACTATAGCCGCTAGAGCCATAATTTCTTCCCATTGTTTAGTTCCGATTGTCAGAACCATCAAACAAACGAACAAAATAAATTTTTTCATGACTATGCTGTATTTTTTGATTATTTTTTTAATGTGCGCTTTTTCTATAATTATTATCTATCTATATTATAGTCTTACCCTAGTTTAAAAGAAAATTCAATAAGGGCGAGGCGGGCCAGTTTTTTGTGTTTTACTTTGTTTGACAGGGGTCAATTTTTGCGGTTTAATAATATGATGTCTAAAATGGACATTGCCTAAAATCTACTGGGCTAAGCGTAGATTAATAGTAAATTAAAAATAAAAAAAATTGACCATGGAAAGCAAAGACATGCTCAAGGAGGTGCTCCTTAAATATAAAGGACCACTAGGACAATTATTGATTAACCTTTCCGGTGAAAACGGCGAAGAGGTTCTTCGGGAATTAAATAAGTTTAATCGGAAGGAAGCCTGCTGGGTTGAGGTTAAACGAGCTAAACGAAGAACTAGTCGGCTCAGAACTTTAGGCAAGATTAATATTCAAGAAAAGAAGCCCATTCTTTCCTGTATGGGCAAAAATTTGGCCCTTAAGGCTTTGGATGGCGGACGTCTTATCTGCGATGCTAAGAGCACTTTCAAGTCTGGTGTTGATAATAAATTTGTTACCTGGGGGATAAATAAGCTCGGTGTTGCTAGCTCAGAAACTCTAGTGCAGGTTCATGATATTATGCAAGATAGCACATTCATGGATATTTTTAGCGCCCTACCAGGAACCTGGAATCAGAAATGGTTATCACAAAATCAAGTAATTGAGTTTTGTGAAACGTTTTTTGAGTGGTTAAGGCGGAATGGAGGGACGACTATATTTCTTGTCAAAAAAGACGAGAGTAAACCAGTTGATGAAGATAAGCCCCTGGATAATTTAGTCGTTGTTTGTGTGGTTGTGTATTCGGATGGTTTGGGTGCCTTTTATCGCCGGCTTAGTCTTCGTAGTATTTGGATTGGCGAGCATCACAATCGCGTAGTTTCCCCGCAGATTCCTAAGGTCATTTAAACCTTACTATATTTTTCTTAATCCCTCGGATTCTTTGAACTTAGTTTTAACTTAACTAAGCTCTTTGATTCCGAGGGATTTTTTTAATCCATCATATATTGACATTTACCCGATAATCCTCTATATTATAGTTAATTAATTAAATATCACCTATAAGAAAACTGATAGATTTTAAGGGGAGCTTTAAATAGCGAACCGGAGGTGGCTGTCAGGCTCGGTTGAAAGACTGGGTTTAAAGCACTTTTTTTATTATAAAAAAGGTTTTAAATAATATGGAAGAGAAAAAAGAAGAAGAGTTAAGCGAATTTGGCGCTTTGCTTGAAAAGGACACAATTAAAATTCCGCAAATCGGCGATGTTATTAAAGGTAAAGTTATTACCGCTTCTAAATCAGAAGTTAAATTAGATATTGACGGTGTTTTAATGGGTATTGTTCGCGGACCAGAAATGTATAATGAGGTTCCGGAATTTACTGATTTAAAACCGGGTGACGAAGTTGAAGCGGCCGTTATTGATGAAGAAAATGAAAAAGGCTTACTAGAATTATCTTTCCGTTTAGTCGGTCAAGAAAAAGCTTGGGTTAATTTACGTCAGGCTCTTAAAGACAAAACAACCGTTAAGGTTAAAATCATGGATGCTAATAAGGGTGGATTACTTAGCCGTTATTGCCAGATTGATGGCTTCTTACCGGTTTCTCAATTAGCGCCTGATAATTATCCGAGAATTTCCGGCGGCGATAAGAGTAAAATCTTAGAAAAATTAAAATCTTTTGTCGGTCAAGAATTTGAAGTTACCGTTATGACTTTAAGCGAGGATGATAATAAAATTATTTTCTCCGAGAAAGATGTCTGGAATAAAAAACAGAAACCGGCACTTGATAAATATAAGGTTGGTTTAACGGTTGATGGGAAAATTACGGCAATTACTAATTTCGGTGTTTTCGTTTCTTTCGGTGAAAATATTGAAGGTTTAATCCATATTTCCGAATTAGCTTGGCAGAGAATTGATTCTCCGAGTGAAATGTATAAAGTCGGTGATAAAATTACTGCCGAAATTATTTCTATTGATGGTGCTAAAGTTTTCTTAAGTGCTAAGAAATTAATGAAAGACCCGTGGTTAGAAGCTAGCGCTAAATATCAAATCGGCCAGGTTGTTTCCGGTATTATTTTAAAGGTTAATCCTTTTGGATTATTTGTTAAACTTGATGACGAAATTCATGGCCTAGCCCACGTTAGTCAATTAAGCGTTAATACTAAAGATAAAATTACTGATTTATATCAGGCTAACGAAGTTCGTGATTTTGAAGTAGTTAGTATTTCTCCTTCCGAACATCGCTTAGGTTTAAAATTAGCTAGCGCTAAGGATAAAGCTGAGAAGGTTGAAAAAGCTAAAACTAAAACCACTAAAAAAGAAACCAAGAAGGAAGAGTCTGAAG
>CAIVBF010000131.1 GCA_903904095.1 uncultured bacterium
GCTATCTTTGGAATGCTCTGAATATATATGATGATATTTTAGATGGTTCAAGTAACGCTCAGAAACTACCGATGGCTAACAAATACTTTAGAAATTACCTGGAAATTTATTATCGCTTAAAATTACCGAATGATTTTTATAAACATTTTAATTCTTTACTCCGCGATCTTGAATTGGCTAATCAAGAAGAATTTAATCAGAGTAAGTTAGAAACCAAAAATAATTTGGTTAAAATCCCATTAAAAATTCCAAAATTCCCTAGCCTAGAACATTTATCCCGAAAATCACTGGCTCTAAGTTCGGGCCCCCTGGCGTTACTATACCTAGTTAATAGTCCTGAATTATTAGAGAGAGCCTCAGGATCAATAAGCTTTTTTAGATATGCCCTGGCGGCCAAGCAATTGTCCGATGATGCTCAAGATTGGCTAGAAGATTTTCAAAGCGGAGCAATAACTTATCCGGTCTCTTTAATTATTAAATTAGCTAAAGAGAGCAAAATTAAATTAAATCTAGAAAAAAGACCAGAAATTATTTATTTATTATTCGCAAAAATAGCTCCAAAAATAAGCCTAGAAATAAAATCCCTTTGTTTATCGGCTCGTCAAGAAGCAAAAAACATTAATCTAGAAAAAAACAATCAATTAATAATTAAAATAATTCAGCCCTTAGAAAAGGCTGTTTCAAAAGCGGAAAAATTTAATAAGTTATTAACAAAAAAGGCAAATTTAGCTATTTAAGCTTCTCTAAAAATGTTATAATAAAATAGTCTAATTATTATAATAATCGTTATGCCAATAGAAAAAGTGAGTCTCGCTCAGCTAAAAACAACTAGCCTTGCGGATCTTTATAAAAAGTTAAATTCCAGCTTGCAAGGGCTAACGAATCAGGAAGCGATAAATCGTTCAAAAATTTTAGGCTACAATCAAATTGCGCGTGTTAAAAAAATAGGTTTATTCTGGCAATTTTTAAGTTATTTCAAGAATCCTTTAATCTTAGTTTTGATTGCCGCCGCCATAATATCCGGAACAACTGGCCAGCTTAAAAGCATGGTTATTATTCTAAGCATGGTCTTCTTAAGCGTAGTTTTGAATTTTTATCAAGAACACAAGTCAAGTAAGGCCGCCGAAAAAATTGCTAAACGTCTGGCGATCAAAACTAATATTTTAAGAGACGGCACTAAACAAGAATTAGATACAAAATACATAGTCCCTGGCGATATTATTTATCTATCAGCGGGCGATATTGTTCCGGCTGATGGAAAACTCATTAGTGCCGACGATTTCTTCTTAAATGAATCTAGTTTAAGTGGCGAAAGCTTGCCGGTTGAAAAAAGAGCAGAAGAAAATAGCTTAATCTATTCTGGAACAAACGTAATCTCCGGTTTTGGACAGTACTTAGTAACGAATATCGGCGCTGATACCGAATTTGGGAAAATTGCTCAAAAAATAAATGAGCCAAAATTAGAAAATGCTTTTGAAAAAGGAATAAAAGACTTTGGATTCTTAATTATTAAAGTGATCGCTTTTATCGTGGCAATCATTTTTTTAATCAACGCTATAATGAATAAGGGGATTTTCAATTCTTTCTTGTTTGCCTTAGCGGTCGCAGTCGGAGTTACCCCCGAATTATTGCCGATGATTATGAGCGTCAACATGTCTAAGGGCGCCATGAAAATGGCTAAGGGCGGAGTTCTCGTTAAGCGTTTAAATTCAATCCCAACTTTCGGTTCAATGGATATTTTGTGTACCGACAAAACCGGCACCTTAACTGAAGACAAAATAACCGTTATAAAACATATTGATATTTTTGGACAAGATTCCGACGCTGTTTTTAAAGACGCATACATCAATGGATTTTTTGAAACCGGTATAAAAAATATTTTAGATAGCGCAATCTTGAGCCATGATAAACTTGATTTAGACGGCTATACTAAAATTGAAGAAATTCCTTATGATTTTAATCGCAAAAGATCTTCTATTTTCTACGAAAAAGATAAAGTAATAACAATGTAACTAAGGGTGCTCCGGAAGAAATATTTAAAATATGCGCTAACTATTTTGACAGGGACAC
>CAIVBF010000132.1 GCA_903904095.1 uncultured bacterium
CGATTCGTTAAGACGAGTGAATCCGGAACTAGAGACAAAGTTTTCTCTCATCTTCGCTTCAAAAGCAGCCTCATTATTTTTTTTTCCATTCCATTAAAGGCCTTAGAAGATCCAAACCCTGTTTAATGAATTTTTCTTCATCCTCAACAGAGGAACAATTTTTAAAATTATTTCTTATACTATCTATTTCATCTTGCGTTAAACAATCACCGTCGCCAACAACCAGAAAACTCTTTAAACGTTTTTCAAATTCACTTACTCTATCATCAGCTCCGGCATTACTATTAAATATTTGCATGAAAGCAATTCTGAACTTTTTAGCACCAGAATCTTCAGCAACCATTTCAGTTTTTTTATCCGAACTAGAATTAACTAAATTTTGATTTTCAAAAGCCATATATTTATTTTTTAGCGATAATGAATAAGTCGCGTTTACGAGCAGGAAAAAATACGCTTAATAAATCAATTATTCTCACCATTAGACCTAAATTAGGATATTTAAAATTAAGAGCCTGGTGGCTAGAAATAGTTAGGCCGGACACCTGGCAAAGATATTTAATCTCTTTAAAAGAATACTCGCGATAATGAGTACCGGGGCCATAAGTTTTTTCAATCTCATGATTAATGCTTCGGCCGGCAATCATTTTTAAAACATTATTCGCTCTAATCAAGTTCGGGGTAGTTATAATAACTAGGCCGCCCGGTTTTAGAACTCTATTAATTTCTTTGAATAAATCTAAGGGATAAAAATTTAAATGTTCCAATGTTTCAGAAAACAATATTAAATCGTAGGAGTTCTCGGGATACGGGATCGGTTCAAGCGATAGATCGGCTGGCAGATTATTAAAATTATAAAAAGAACTAAAATCTTTAACGCCTTCAACAAATTCTTTTAAATCAGTGCCGCTCGCCTCATAGCCAATCAACTTCGCACCAAGCATTAAGTAGCCGTTGAAAGAACCAATATCTAAAAACTTGGCGCCTGGCTTAAAATAATCTTTTAAAATTTCTAACAAAAAATCAAAGCGATGTTTATGAAAACTAAAATAATCAAAGTTTTCTTCCAGGCCGTTTTTAGTTAGCAGAGCAGAAAAACCATCCTTTTTTAAAGTATTGACGATATCAGAGCTAGTAATTTTTACCGGCTGATTCATAGAATATTAGGCTAACTCAATAAATTTATTGATTCCTCTTAAAGTATCTAGATTTAAAATTTCTTCTTTTGAAAACCAGGCCACTTCCGCTACTTTCCGATCTTGAACCGATGGCGTCCCGCTTATTATTTCCGCCTCATAACATAAGACAATTACCTGCTGTTCTTTGCCGTCGGTTCTAGCCCACACTGATGATTGAGCGAAAGGGATTAATTTCTTAATTTTTATTTCACAGCCGACTTCCTCCATAAACTCTCTCTTAGCCGTTTCCTCCGGATTTTCTCCATATTCAACTCGCCCGCCCGGAAGTTCCCATTTCTCATGAGCTTCAGGAATCAAAGGGTCAAGTCTTTTTTGCAATAATATTTCCCCAACATTATTTTTAACAAGGACAATCGCCACAATCAGTTGTTTTTTCTCAACAATATTTTCCATATCTTCAAATTATTGTAAATATTTTATTAAATCTCCCGGTGTTTTTACTTCTTTTGAGAACAAGACTTTCCGACAAACTTCTGAATCGTTTCCATCATAGACATAAATCGGTTTATTTAAAGCGGCGGCGTAACCGATTTCAAATGTCGTGCTGACTCCGGCATAAGCGTCCTTATTAAAGACGTAAACGACATCAGCTAATCTCATTTTATAAAAATGATCATGCGTTAAGCCCATGGCCACAAATTTTTTATCAAAATCTTTAAGCGCCTCCCAGTCCGCTTCCGGGTTTGACCGATAAAGGTTCGGCTTATAAACAATAGCACCAAGCTCTTCTAGTTTTTCGGCAAATTCTATTATTTCTTGGGCATATCGGGAACTCCCGCAAATAACAACTGATTTCATATGATTATTTTAACTCTTTCTTTTTGCTATTTAAAAAATTATTTTTAGAAATTATTGAGCGGCCGGTCTGTTTTTCTAATTCTTCCCTCGCTTTTCCGGCCACACCACCACCTTTTATCGCCACCTTTCTATTTTCAACAAAAGTTTTTGGTTCTTCTGTTTTAGAAATTTCCGTTGTCGAGGCCTCCGCTAACATGCTTAAAACTAATTCCAAATTACTCATGTTATCACGTAAATTTTCTTTCTTTAGTTCTTTAAATTTTTTATAATCTTTAGTTTTTAAGCCGGCCCAAGCAAAAGTTATATCATCGGTTAAGATTGCGAATTCGTCATTATTTTTAACTCCTCGTTCGTTCCATTCATTCGTCAAATCTTTTCTGATCTCAATACTTTTTAGACGTAAATTAACCCAATCCTTAGAGTACCCCTTTTTTAAATAGGTAAACATTGCTCTCTGAATTGCTTTTTCTGGATCTCCAGTTTCCTCAACTCTTTCATAGCCGACACGAGCCAGCCAGAGTTTAAATGGCTCAGCTTTCGGCGAAGGGATTGATTGAATAATACGAAATATAATTTCTGTATCAGCCGCGTCAGATGAATAATATTTACCATCTTTAGCTAAAAATTTCAGTTGTACGATTTTTTCGTACACCTGGCTGCCCTCTGCTTTTAACTTCCCTTTCAAATCAGACCAATAACGTTTAGAAATAGAGCTCTGGGAAAGTGCCCCGACGATATCAACAACTGAAAAATACCATTTTTCTTTTTCTTCATCCCAAAAACGTCGAATTTCTCGATTTTCAAAAATAGCTAATTTTTGATTTTTGTTTGGCATAATTTCTAATTATCTTTTGAGCGATGATAATTTTTCCCCGGTTAATTATTTCCCATGACACTTTTTATATTTTTTCCCGCTACCACAAGGACATAGATCATTACGACCGACTTTTTCACCGCTATCATCTTTCGCTTTTTCACTTACTAAATCAACGGTTGTGTTGACGGCGTGCTTGGTCGTCATTTCCTTGGCCGCACCGGCGAAATTTAATTTCTGGTCTTGCGGCTGCGCAAATAATTTTATTTCCTGATCTTGCGCCATACTTAAACCTTCGGCTGTTTTATAAATAGAGTAAACAATCTGGCGTTCAATAAGAACTAATAATTCGCGATATAAATGGAAAGCTTCTTTCTTGTATTCAACAAGCGGATCGCGTTGGCCATAACCGCGCAGACCGATTCCCCTTCGCAGATAATCAACTGTTTCTAAATGCTCAACCCAAGTTTCATCAATTGAACGAATTAAGACGCCTTTTTCCACTTCTTTAAAATCTAAACCGGCGGCCGTAAAACGATCGGTTAAAACATTATAATAGTTTTCCGCATTAGAAATTAAATAATTAGTAATTTCTTCGCGTAAAGTTTCTTTCGCTTTATCTGTTTTAATTATTTCTGATAATCTATCAAATAAGTTATCGTCTGAGGTCCAAATAGTTCTAATTGTTTCACTAATTTCTTTTAGATTCCATTCGCTAGTAACTTCTGCGGCGGTATGAAAAACAACCAAAGATTTAATTTCTTCACGAACCATTTTTAAAATAATTTCCTTTAGAGTTTTGGTATTTTCAACTTCTTTTAAAACTTCTTCACCGGAATCATCATTATCTTCGTTATTTTCGTAACCAAATTCATTAACTTTCGCCTTATTATCGGCGATAGTTTTCCCTTCGGCCAATTCTAAAATTTCCCGGCGACGAGTATAAATTGCGATACGATGCTTATTAATAACATCATCATATTCAACTAATTGTTTTCTAATATCAAAATTATTCCCTTCAACTTTTTTCTGAGCGCTTTCAATAGAATTAGAGATCATTTTATTCTCAATCGGGACATCGGCTGGGACTTTCAAAGTTTTCATTAGGCCTTTCATTCTATCACCGCCAAAAATACGCATTAAATCATCATCGGTTGAAACATAAAACTGCGATGAACCGGGATCGCCCTGACGTCCGGCGCGACCGCGTAATTGATTATCAATACGGCGCGATTCATGGCGCTCAGTTCCGATAACATGAAGGCCACCCAAAGCTTTTACTTCTTCCTGTTCTTTTTCCTCGGGCGGATTGCCGCCTAAAATAATATCAACACCACGTCCGGCCATGTTAGTCGCTAAAGTAATCGCCCCTTTTCGGCCGGCTTGAGAAATAATTTCCGCTTCACGCTGGTGGTTCTTCGCATTTAACATTTGCGGTCTTAAACCAACTCTTTCCATCAGTTCAGCGAGAATTTCATTTTTCTCAATTGAAATTGTACCGATTAAAGTCGGTTGGCCTTTTTCGCTTCTCTCCTTAACGTCTTTAATTACGGCATTAAACTTATCAAGCTCGGTCTGATAAATTAAATCATTTAAATCATGACGGACATTCGGTTTATTAGTCGGGATAACAATTGTTTCTAAATTATAAATTTTATGGAATTCTTCCGCTTCCGTTACGGCTGTTCCGGTCATACCGGATAATTTTTTATAAAGACGGAATAAGTTTTGAAAAGTAATTGTCGCCATAGTCTGAGATTCCTTCTGGACCTTAACGCCCTCTTTTGCTTCAATTGATTGATGCAGGCCCTCGCTATAACGGCGACCGGGCATTAAACGACCGGTAAATTCATCAACAATAATAATCTCACCGTCTTTAACGACATAGTCTTTATCGCGCTTAAAAAGAACGCGAGCTTTTAGAGCCTGCTCTAGATGATGGACGTCTTTAACGCCACCGGTTACATAAATATTCCCCTGGCCAAGAATTTTTTCAACTTTGTTGATACCGCCTTCGGTTAAAGTCGCGGCGCGCATTTTTTCATCAATATTGTAATCATCATTTTCTTCTAGATGACTAACGATTTGAGCAAATTTAAAATATTTGTCGGTTGATTCTTCAGCGGCGGCGCTAATAATTAAAGGGGTTCGCGCTTCATCAATTAAAATAGAATCAATTTCATCAACAATTGCATAATGGAGCGGGCGCTGAACAGTCTGATCAAGAGTATAGACCATATTATCGCGCAGATAATCAAAACCAAATTCATTATTAGTTCCATAAGTTATGTCGCAATAATAGGCGGCTCGGCGAGAAAGTCGGCGAAAATGTTTTAAACGAGCGTCAAACTGCGATTCGTCTACATACTCCGGATCGTAAGTATAAGCATTCTCATGAACGATAACGCCAGTCGTCAAGCCAAGGGCATGAAAAACAGGAGCCATCCAGCCGGCACCTAAACGAGCCAAATAATCATTAACGGTAATAAGATGAACACCTTTACCCTCAAGAGCATTTAAATATAAAGGCAGGGTTGCTACTAAAGTTTTTCCTTCACCAGTTTTCATTTCAGCAATATCACCGCGGTGCAAAACAATCCCACCGATAAGCTGAACGTCAAAATGACGCTGATTTAGTAAGCGTCTAGATGCTTCGCGAATAGCGGCAAAGGCTTCCGGCAATAGGTCATCTAAAGTTTCGCCTTTTGCTAGACGATCTTTAAATTCAGCTGTTTTTGCTTTTAATTCTTCGTCATTTAATTTCAATAATTCCGGCTCAAGTGAGTTTATTTTTTCAATAATCGGGGCATAAGATTTAACAATTTTAGCATTCGGGTCGCCAAAGAGTTTATCAAGGAAATTCATATGTTTTTATTAAGATGTTATTTTACTAATACTAGACAAAAAATAAATCTGTTACCAGACCTTATTGTTACCTCTAGTATAATACGC
>CAIVBF010000133.1 GCA_903904095.1 uncultured bacterium
GAAATATATAATTTTAAAAAATAAAATCGCTTTAAAAATAAATACCGATATTGGTATTCATTCTGATTTAAACAAAGCTAAGAACTTAATTAATCAGAAGAATAATATAATTGCTTGGATTTTATCTCTGGCTGCTTGCGAGATTGAAGAAAATTTAGCGCCGAATAAAATTAAACAGATGATTGTCAACAATATGTTTGACAGTCTATCTAAAAATATAAAGCTTCCAGCCGATCTTCCTTATGATGATGATTTAGCGATTCAAATTTATTTAAGTATTGATCGAAATTTTTTAAAGTTTGACGAAGAAATGTTAAACTTCGTTTTATTTAAATATTATAATGGTGAATGGTTAAACATTAATTCAACCGGAACTTTATCGGACGCTGAAATTTCACAAATTGAAAAAATCGCCACCAATCTAATTGAAATAAAAAGGGTTATTAATGACCAGCTGATTCATCCTTTAGCTAAGCAGCTTACCAGGATTGTTCGTGTTTATTCCTTATACTTTTCAATTTTGTCGGAAACAGTTGAAAATAGTCCGGTTAAGATGTATGCCGAACTGCAAAATGGTGAGAAAGCCTATACAAACGCCTTAAAAAAGGTTTGCAATAAAAAATATGTTAAGGCAAAGAATCGCTTGTGGCGCGCGGCCGTTCGCAGTATTATTTATATTTTCTTAACAAAATCTATTTTTGTTGTTCTCATTGAAGTGCCGGCAATTCAATGGTTTGGTGAAAAATTAAATTATGTTTCCCTAATGATTAATATTGCCTTTCCGGCTGTTTTGCTATTCTTTATCGTTTTTCTGACCAGAATGCCAAAAGAGGAAAATACCAATAAAATTATTAGCGGCATAAAAGAAATTACGATTTTAGGCGGTGAAAAAAAACAACCTATTTTACTTCGTCGTCCAACCAAACGTAAATCATTCAAGAGTTTTATATTTAATGTTATTTACGCTATTTCATTCTGCGTTTCAATTTATTTTATAATTAAACTTTTGACCTTCATTAATTTTAACTGGGTCAGTATTACAATCTTCTTGTTCTTCTTGGCTTTTGTTAGCTTTTTTAGTATTTTAACTACCCGTGGCATAAAAGAATTGATGATTATTGAAAGAAAAGAAAATTTTATAACTTTTTTAATTGATTTATTTTACATGCCGATTATTTTGGTCGGACGCTGGTTGTCAAATAACATTTCAAAAGTTAATGTCTTTATTTTTATTTTTGATTTTATTATTGAAGCGCCATTTAAGGTTTTGGTTGAAATCGGCGAAGACTGGACTAAATATGTTAGGGAGCGTCGTGATAACATGGATTAATTATGAGCACTTTATATGTAGTGGGAACGCCAATTGGTAATTTAGAAGACTTAACTATGCGCGCTCTGCGTATTTTTGGGGAGGTTGATTTTATTCTTTGTGAGGACACGCGAGTAACTCACAAACTTTTAAGCCACTACGAAATTAAAACTCCGACTATCTCATATCACCAGCATTCCGGCGATTTAAAAATCGGCAGAATTATTGATTTATTGCGAAGTGGGAAAAACCTAGCTCTAGTAACTGACGCCGGCACGCCGGGGATTTCCGACCCGGGCGGGAAATTAGTTTCAATGGTGCGCCAGGAGTTTGCGAAATTAGAAAAAAATCATGATGGCATTGAAAGCGTTAAGATTGAAAGCGTGCCTGGGCCAGCGGCCATAACAACAGCCGTTTCAATTGCCGGAGCGGGATTAGACCGTTTTTTATTTTTAGGATTTTTGCCTAATAAAAAGGGAAGACAGACGATGCTTAAAGAGATTAGCGCTAGTGAATATCCGGTTATCGTTTATGAATCAAAGCATCGTATCATTAAATTATTGGAAGAACTGGAAAAATTTAATGCCAATAAAAACCCATATAAAGTTACGGTCTGTCGCGAACTGACAAAGATGTTTGAAAGTGTTTATGAGGGAAGCGTGGCGGAAATTTTAGCCGAATTAATGAAAGATCAAAATAACCTAAAAGGTGAATTTGTTGTTATTATTAAAAAATAAAATCGATTAAATATGTCTAAGAGAAACTTCTATATCACTACGACACTCCCTTATATTAATTCCGACCCCCATATTGGTTTTGCGGCGGAAATTATTAAGGCCGATGTTATTGCGCGTTATCAGACACAGTGCGGCGCTAAGGTATTTTTTAACACCGGAACCGATGAGCATGGCCTAAAAATTTATCAAAAAGCGCAAGAGGCGAAGATGCCTATTCAGGAGTATTGCGATATGTATTCCGAAAAATTCCGACCCTTAAAAGAAAAATTAAATTTAAGTTATACTAATTTTATCCGCACGACTGATAAAAATCACGTCAAAGCGGCGCAAGAATTTTGGCGACGCTGTGAAGCAAATGACGATATTTATAAGAAGAATTATAGCGTTAAATACTGTGTTGGCTGCGAAATGGAAAAGACTGATTCCGATTTGGTTGACGGGCGCTGTCCGCTGCACCCGAAAGCGGAATTAGAAATCATTGAAGAGGAAAATTATTTTTTTCGTTTTTCAAAATATCAAGCCAAACTTTTAGCCCTTTATGAGTCTAAAAAAGATTTTGTTTTGCCGGCCCATCGCTTAAAAGAAGTTAAAAATTTTATTGAATCCGGTTTGCAGGATTTTAGTATCTCAAGGTTAAAGTCAAAAATGCCCCATGGTATTGCTGTTCCTGGCGATGATACTCAAGTTATGTATGTCTGGTTTGACGCGCTTGTTAACTATATTTCTTGCCTTGGCTGGCCGGAGAGTGAGGCTAATAAGGAAGGGGATTATAAAAAATACTGGCCCGGTCTTCAGGTTTGCGGTAAGGATAATCTAAGACCGCAAAGCGCGATGTGGCAAGCGATGTTAATGTCGGCCGGTCTGCCTAATTCCGAACAGATTTTAGTTTTTGGGTTCCTAACAATCAACGGACAAAAAATAAGTAAGAGTGCCGGAAATTCCGTTGATCCATATGAGTTAGCCGATAAATACGGGAGCGATGCTGTCCGTTATTATTTATTATCAGAAATGTCGCCCTTTGAAGACGGCGATTATTCCGAAGAAAAATTTCAATTGCGCTATAATGCCGACTTGGCCAACGGACTGGGAAACTTAAGCGCACGCGTTTCTAATTTATTAGAAAAAAATGAAATTGAAACTGGACTGAAAGTTAATCTAGAAGGTGAATTATTTTTGGATACTAGTAAGGCGTTTGAAAAAGCGATGGCCGAATATCAATTCAATGATGCTCTGCAAATAATTTGGAATACGATTAAACTCTGTGATGAGCATTTAAGCAAAACAACCCCATGGAAATTAACCGATAAAAAAGAAATTGCGGAAATATTAAAACCTTTGTCGCAAAATATTTTAAATATTGCCTATTTGTTAGAACCATTTATTCCAGAGAGCTCTAAAAAAATTCAAGCGCAATTCAGCGCCTTAAACATAAAAAAGGGGGATATTTTATTTCCCCGTCTATAAAAAAATATGTCTATTTTTGACATCGCTTTAGTCGTTATTTTAATCGGTTTTACTTTTAGTGGCCTGTCTAAAGGTTTAATTAGGCTTCTGGGCCGCTTAGTCGGCCTTATCATCGGAGCTTATATCTCAACCCATTATTATCTATTAGTTTTTGAATGGGGAAAAAATTTAGCCGCTGGCCATGAGAATATCGGCAAGTTAGTGGCCTTTATTCTGCTATTTGTAGTAGTAACTCGTTTAATTTATCTAGTTTTTTTCTTAATTGAGAAGTTTTTTAATTTTATTGCGATTATCCCAGGCAGCAAATATATTAATAATATCTTCGGTGGCTTACTTGGTTTTTTAGAGGGATCTTTATTTTTAGGCTTAATTATTTTTGTTGCTTCTCGCTATACTATGCTTTCTAATGTTTTTGGTAAAGAATTGGTTGTTTCCAAAGTTGCCCCGTTTTTACTACAGATTGTAAATATTATTTTACCTTTCTTGCCTTTAACTTTAAAAACATTACAGTCATTAATCTAAAATATTAAGAGGATGCTATCGTTAAAAGTAAATTTAAAAAAAATATCCGAATCAGAGATCAAGTTAATCGTTAATGCCTTAAAGAATGGCCAGGTTTTAGTTTTGCCGACGGATACGATTTACGGTTTAAGCTGTCTGGCGAACAATGAACAAGCAATAAAAAGAATTAAAAAATTAAAGGGAAATGATAAAAATAAGCCCTTGTCTGTTTTGGTTTCAAGCATAACGATGTTAAAAAAGTATGCTTATTTATCATCCGCTCAAGAGAAAGAAATAAAAGAAATTTGGAATTTAAAAAAACGACCAACCACTATTATTTTAAAACATCGCGGTAAATTACCGGTTGTTTTAACGGGACTTTCGGATGGAATTGCCACTCGTTTGCCTAAACTAGATTTTTTAATTAAAATATTAGAGGAACTAAAAAGTCCGATAGTTTCAACGAGCCTAAATCTGACCGGAGAAGCGGTTGTTGATAATCCAAAAGATTTAATCAATTATTTTCCTTTGAGTTCCGGCAAGCCTGATTTAGTTGTTGATGCCGGAAAATGCAGCCGCCATAAAGCCTCTCAAATTATTGACTTAAGAGATAAACCTAAATTAGTAATTCTAAGAAAGTAAATATAAATATATGATTAGCAAGGATAAAATAAAGAAAATTGGTACTGTTTTTATATTATTAGTTTTTTTAGGAGCCACTTATGGACTAGGTTTTTATTTTGGTAATTATAAAAATAAATCAGTAAATGGCGTTGCTCGTTTAAATGAGAAAATGCTAGCTTATTCGGAGAATGCCGTCGCGACAACAACCGTCAGCAGCGATGATAATTTTGACTTTAATTTGTATTGGGAAGTTTGGGATAATATCAAAACCAATTACGTTAATAAAAATAAAATCAAAGATAAAGACTTATTTTATGCATCCTTGAAAGGTTTGGCTCAGGCGACTAATGATCCTTACACTGTTTTTATGGACCCAAAGGAGGCAAAAGAATTCTCCGACGATTTGGCGGGTACTTTTGAAGGAATTGGTGCTGAAGTCGGTATGCGTAATGATATTATTACGGTTATCGCTCCTTTAGACGGCATGCCTGCCCAAAAGGCGGGCCTTTTAGCGGGCGATAAGATATATGCGATTGATGGCAAATCCACCATCGGTTTAACTGTTAATGATGCGGTTAAAAATATTCGCGGACCGAAAGACACCAAGGTTGTCTTAACTATTATCCGCGGTAAAGATAAGCCAAAAGATATTACGATTGTTAGAAATGTTATTTTCGTTAAAAGCGTAAAAACAGAAATACGCCCAGACGGAATTATGGTTATTAAAGTCAGTAATTTTAATGATGATACGGCCGGTTTGTTTGATCAAGCGGTTGCTTTAGCGGTTGCTAAAAATCCTAAGGGAATAATTTTAGATTTAAGAAATAATCCGGGCGGGTATTTAGATACAGCTGTTTCTTTAGCCAGCGAATGGATTGAAGGCGGCATGGTTGTGTCAGAACAGTTTAATGGTAATAAAAGAAATGAATATCCATCAAACGGTAAGGCGCGTCTAAAGAATTTTAAAACAATTGTTTTAATTAATGGCGGCAGCGCTTCGGCTTCGGAGATTTTAGCCGGCGCTTTACGAGATTATAAGAAGGCGACTGTTGTCGGAGAAACAAGTTATGGCAAGGGTTCGGTCCAGACTCTAAAAGACTTAAGCGATGGTTCTTCTTTAAAGGTTACAATAGCGACCTGGATGACTCCAGCTGGCGATTATATAAATGAAAAGGGAATTAAGCCACAGATTGAAGTTAAACTAACCGAAACTGATATTAATAAAAATCTTGATCCGCAATTTAATAAAGCTTTGGAATTATTAAAAGTAAAAGAAGTTATCAAGAAGAAGTAAATTAAAAGAAAAAGAAACAGTTGGTAAGACTGTTTCCTTTGTGTGGGTGAGAGAGAATAATCTTGTTGATTATTCGTCGCTCAGGCTTTCAACGAAGCTATCTGCATAAAAAAGAGCGGATAGTGATTTTAAAAACTTTTCCATATTCTCTCCGGAAATGGATAAGAACAAATCTTCGCTGCCAGTAAATTTTCCAGCAATTTCATGTTGATGAGTTAGCTCCTGGGCAACTTCAGGGCTATTCTCAACAATGTATTCGGCAATTTCGTTAATGTTCACTGATTGGCATAATATGCCTTCGTCGTCAGTTAGAACAAAATTTGTACGGTTCCGATTGCTGTTCGTTTCGTTTAAATGCATAATCTCCCCCCTCCTTTGGGTTTCGTTTGGTTCATGAGTTTATTTATATAACAATAACAATTAATTGTCAATATCTATGTCTGTTAAAAAAGTGGAAAAGAAACCAAAATCTTCTAAAAAAACAAAATATATTTTTGTGGTTGGAGGAGTCATGTCTGGAGTCGGTAAGGGAGTAACGACTGCTTCAATTGGTGAAATACTTCAAGCGCGCGGTTATAATGTCAGTGCGATTAAAATGGATCCATATATTAATGTTGATGCCGGAACGATGAATCCGATTGAGCACGGTGAAGTTTTTGTGACGGAAGATGGCGATGAAACAGATCAGGACATCGGCAATTATGAAAGATTTCTAAATAAAAATATTTATCGTGAAAATTACATGACCACCGGTCGTATTTACCAGACCGTTATTGCCAGAGAGAGAAACTTAGAATATAAAGGGAAGTGCGTTCAGGTTGTTCCGCATATTCCACAAGAAATTAGAGACAGGATCGAAAAGGCGGTTGAAAAAACCGGGGCGGAAATTATGATTATTGAGATCGGCGGAACGGTCGGTGAATACGAGAATTTATTGTTCCTAGAAGCGGCTCGTGTCATGAAACTATTTAATCCGAAAGATGTTTTATTTGTTGTTGTTTCATATCTACCAATTCCTAATATGATTGGTGAGATGAAAACTAAACCAACTCAACACGCCGTTAGGAATTTACAGAGCGCCGGGATCCAACCAGATTTTATAGTTGCTCGCGCCGAAAGACCAATTGATCAGTCGCGCCGAGAGAAATTATCAATCAATTGTAATGTTGCCCTTGACTGTGTTATTGCTGCGCCGGATGCCTCCTCTATTTATGATATTCCGCTTAATTTTGAAAAAGATAATCTCGGCGATAAGATTTTAGAAAAATTGTCTTTACCATTGCGAGATCGGGACAATAATCATGAATGGAAGAAAATGGTTGCTTCATCAAAAATAAAAAGTCCAGAAATAAATATTGGAATTGTCGGAAAATATTTTGCCAGTGGTGACTTTTCTTTCGGTGATTCATATATTTCCGTTATTGAAGCAATTAAACATGCCAGCGCGTACAACAAGTGTCATACTAAAATACACTGGTTAAGCGCGGAAGATGTTGAAACTCAAGGAACTAAGGTTCTAAAGGGCTTAGATGGTATTATTGTTCCGCAAGGTTGGGGCGGACGTGGGGCGGAAGGAAAAATTAAAACAATTAAGTATTGCCGCGAAAATAATTTGCCTTACTTCGGTCTTTGCTATGGAATGCAAATGGCCGCGATTGAATTTGCTCGCGATGTCGCTAATTTAAAAGACGCGAATTCCTCGGAAGTTAATCCTAAAACAAAAAACCCCGTTATCCATATCATGCCGGGACAGGAGAAACTAATTGCCGAAAAGGGTTATGGTGGAACAATCCGTTTAGGCGGCTGGCCTTGCTTGATTACGCCCGGAACTCATTTAGCGCAGGCTTATAAAAAGTTTGGTGATCAGAAAATAATTTCGGAACGCCATCGCCATCGCTATGAATTTAATAATAATTACCGTGAAACTTTTACAAAATTGGGTCTGACTATCGCCGGCACCTCACCGGACGGACAGATCGTTGAAGCGATTGAAATTAAAAACCATCCTTTCTTTATTGGTGTTCAATTTCATCCAGAATATATCTCTAGGCCATTAGCACCTCATCCATTATTTGTTGAATTTATTAGGGTTTGTAAGGATAAATAATGATTTTCTAAACTAACCAGATTTAAGTTAAAAACCTGCTTTAATGTTTGAAAAAATATCTAAATTAATAATCGCTCATCGTAAACAACTCCTAAGGTACTTTGTGACTGGGGTTTCGGCCGTAATCTTAGACATCCTGACCCTTTTTGTTTTTAAAGAATATTTGCATATTCGTCCGGTCTGGTCAGTTGTTATAAATCAGGTATTAATACTTAATTATGTTTTCTTCTTAAATAAATACTGGTCTTTTGAAGAAAAAAACGGAGCGCCTCATAAACAGGCA
>CAIVBF010000134.1 GCA_903904095.1 uncultured bacterium
GACCAAGCCGTTAAAGAGGCTAAAGCTCAAGGAACTGGCTTGAATCCCGTTTATGATGACTATATCAGCATAAATGATGCCACTATTATCAATAAAACCACGGCCAATGACAGTATCACTAAGGCTAACTCAACAGCTATTAATACGGCTAGTTCAACCATAATCGCTACTAGCAGCCCAACACAGAGTGTTACGGCCACTTCAAGCACCCCTTCAATCGCAAGTTCAACGCCGGTTAAAGTCATCAGAACCAGTAGCCATGTTATTACCGCTTATAACTCCGAAGTTTCTCAAACCGACGATGATCCCTGTACAACCGCTAATGGATATAACCTTTGTAAAAACAATAAGGAAGATTCTATTGCTGCTAACTTTCTAAAATTTGGCACAAAAGTTAGAATTCCTGAATTATTCGGCGATAAAGTCTTTGTCGTTCGTGATCGGATGAACGTAAAGCACGCTAATAGAATTGATGTCTGGATGAAAGATCATGGCGATGCAATGAAATTCGGTGTTAAATTTGCCAAGATAGAAGTTATTGAATAAATAATTTTCAAATGAATATAAAAAAATACCTCAGTAGTTTACTGGGGTATTTTTTATATCAACTGATTATATGTTTTCTAGAAGAATAGAGATAAAAATCCTTTACTGCGACGAAGTGTTTTCTCCCTTTTAAGAATCGCCATTGTGGTTGAAATTACCGTATCGGGATTTAAAGAGATACTATCAATACCCTGTTCTACCAAGAACTCGGCAAAATCAGGAAAGTCACTAGGCCCTTGGCCGCATATTCCGACTTTACGACGAAATTTTTTAGCCGTTTTAATTAAGTTAGTAATTAAAATCTTAACTGCCTCATTCTTTTCATTAGAAACTCCCTCAACTTTTAGGCTTCCGCCGGCATCGCGATCAATTCCTAAGGTTAATTGAGTTAAATCATTGGAACCAATTGAGAATCCGTCAAAGATCTGACAGAACTTTTCTGCTAAAATAATATTGGATGGAATTTCAGCCATAACATAAATTTCTAAACCGTCTAAACCGCGCTTTAAGCCATTAGCAGCCATAATCTCCTGAACTTTTTTACCCTCTTCAATTGTTCGGCAGAAAGGAATCATTACTTTTAAATTTTTAAGTCCCATCCCTAAACGAACTCTCTTTATTGCCTCTAATTCTAATTTAAAAGCCGGTAGAAATTGAGGGGAATAATAACGGCTAGCGCCGCGGAAGCCGATCATTGGGTTAGATTCAATCGGCTCATACTCTTTTCCGCCGATTAAACTCGCGTATTCATTAGTTTTAAAATCACTTAAGCGGAAAATAACATCTTTAGGATAATAAGCAGCGGCGATAATTCCCATTCCTTGCGCCAAACGATCAATAAAATACTGCGATTTATCTTTATAGCCGACAGTCAACTCATCAATTTTTTTCTTAAGCTCTAAATCTTTCAATTTATTATAATTAATTAAGGCCAAAGGATGAATCTTAATATAATTATTAATAATAAATTCTAAACGAGCTAAGCCGACGCCATCGTTAGGAATAAAGGAATTAACAAAAGCTAAATCCGGTTCGCCAATATTCAACATTATTTTAGTTTTTGGTTTTTTAAGATCTTTTATGTTAGTTGTTTCAACTTTATAGGGGATTCTGCCTTCATAAACATAACCCTCTTCTCCTTCGGCGCAACTAACAGTGACAATCTTCCCGCTTTTAATAACATTAGAAGCATTTTTCGTCCCAACCACACAAGGAATTCCTAATTCACGGGAAATAATTGCCGCATGGCAAGTTCTCCCGCCTTTGTCAGTAATGATAGCAGAAGCAATCTTCATAATCGGTTCCCAATCAGGATCGGTCATATCAGTTACTAAAACCTGGCCCGGTTTAAACTTACTTATTTCTTTAATATTCATTATACGATTAGTCTGGCCCGCCCCGATTCTGTTACCGACACTCTGCCCTTTAATAACTATTTTCCCTTTCTTTTCAATTTTATATCTTTCAATCACTTGCAAATCTTTTCGGCTTTCAACCGTTTCCGGTCTAGCCTGAATAATATATAGCTCATTATTGCGACCATCAAGAGCAAACTCAATGTCCATCGGTTTCTTATAGTGTTCTTCAATTTTCATTCCCCATTTAGCTAATTGCAAAACCTGTTTATCGTTTAATGATGGCTTAGTTTGATCGGCTTCAGGAATTTTTACATTTTTAACCGGGACTTTACCCTTTAAATCATAGATCATCTTAATATCTTTTCGGCTATATGATTTTGAAATGATCGCTCCGGTCGGCTTAAAGACATAAAATTCATCGGGGTTAACATGCCCCTGAACGATATTTTCACCTAAACCAAAAATAGAATTTATTAAAACCGTATTTCTAAAGCCAGACTCCGTATCAATTGTAAACATAACGCCAGATGACCCTAAATCAGAACGAACCATTTTTTGGACGCCAACAGAAAGAGCAATTGAAAAATGATCAAACTTTTTATCAACCCGATAAGAAATGGCTCGGTTAGTAAATAAAGAGGCAATACATTTTTTAACCGCTAAAAGAAGATCTTTTTCACCGCTAACATTTAAATACGTTTCTTGCTGCCCGGCGAAAGAGGCGTCCGGAAGGTCTTCGGCGGTTGCGCTTGATCTAACCGCAACATCCAAATTTTTAACCTTACTTTCAGCTGATAATTTACGATAAGCGCTAATTATTTCATCGGAAAATTCTTTTGGAAATTCAGTCGCGATAATTATCTTTCTGATCTCTGCTCCACGCTTCATTAAATCATTTACATTATGAGTATCTAAGCCCTTTAAAATATCTTGAATTCTTTTTTTCAAACCACTAACTTCTAAAAATTCGCGGTAAGCAGTTGATGTTGTCGCGTACCCATTCGGGATTTTAATTCCGTGTTTGGTTAAGTTGCAGTACATTTCTCCTAAAGAAGCGTTTTTGCCGCCAACTTCCGGAACATCTTTAATTGATAGCTCATTAAAAAAACGAATTGATTTATTTTTAAACATAAAAAGATTTTAAATAATATTATTTTTA
>CAIVBF010000135.1 GCA_903904095.1 uncultured bacterium
CTAAAATATGGCCCTATTTTTCCAAAATTTATGTCATTAACGAAACGTTTTGCAAAGTTGTCATTGAGAGCTAAATCCTGGTGGGTTTTAGCAATTATTATCATTTTTGCTGTGTCTATGGTCCTTACTATAGGCGGAAATTATTATAATAATGGAGTGAAGCAGTTAGCCGTCAAAACTAATAATGTTGTTGTTTTGCCGTTTGTTAAAGATTTACCCTTTAGTTTGGGCTTAGATTTGCAAGGGGGAACTCACTTAGTTTATCAGGCTGACGTTCAAAATATTCCGGAAAAAGACAGAGCTGGGGCTCTAGAGTCAGTTAGAGATGTTATTGAACGCCGTGTTAATGCCTTTGGTGTCAGTGAGCCAGTTGTTCAGGTTAATAAGGGTGTGTCCGGAGAATATAGAATCATTGCTGAGCTAGCTGGCGTAAAAGACGTTAAAGAAGCTATTAAATTAATCGGTGAAACTCCGATCTTAGAATTTAAAGAACAAGCTAATAGTAATTTAACGGTTGATTCTAAGAATCAAGCGAGTAGTACTGTTAGCGTAAATACTCAACCGGAATGGAAGAATACTGAATTAACCGGCAAGAACTTGAAAAGAGCTAGTCTACAATTTAATCCTAATGATGGCTCGCCGGAAGTATCTCTAGAATTTGATACTGCTGGCGCTAAATTATTTGAAGAAATCACGGCTCGTAATGTTGGCAAACCAGTAGCGATTTTCCTAGATGGCTATCCAATCAGCGTTCCTAATGTAAATGAAAAAATTACTGGTGGTAAGGCTTCTATTTCGGGTAAGTTTAATACCGATGAAGCTAAATCTTTAGTAAAACGTTTAAATTCCGGCGCTCTACCGGTTCCAATTACTCTAATCTCTCAGAAAACCGTTGAAGCTAGTTTGGGTGTAAAATCAGTTGATAATAGCGTAAAAGCCGTTTTAATCGGCTTACTGCTTGTTTCTTTATTCATGATTTTATATTATCGTTTGCCTGGCTTGCTCTCAGTTCTTTCCTTATTGGTTTATGGAATTACTGTTTTAGCAATATTTAAAGCTTTGCCGATATGGCTGTCTCTAGCCATGGTTATTATCATGATTGCTTTAATATTTTATAATTTTACGGAACTTAAAATATTTAATGGGTCCCTAGCTGTGTTTTTTGCTTTCTTAGGCATACTATTGTTTTTCTACGCTTATCAGCCAATCACTTTGACTTTATCCGGCATCGCCGGTTTCATTCTATCAATCGGCATGGCCGTTGATGCTAATATTTTAATTTTCTCTCGTACTCTTGAGGAATTAAAATTAGGGAAGAGTGTCAGTCAATCCGTTGATACCGGATTTAAAAGAGCCTGGCCTTCAATTCGCGACGGGCATATCTCCGTTATTATTACTTGTTTGGTTCTAATGTTCTTCGGTACATCAACTGTTCAAGGATTTGGCACAACTTTATTTATCGGTACGGTCGTTTCTTTCTTTAGTTCAATCGTTATTACTCATACCTTATTTATTCTTGTCTTAGGGGATTGGCTTGAAAAGAGAGCTTGGCTTCTCGGGACAAAAAAAAGAAGTGAAAACAATAAATAATAATTTTAAATTTTGATATTAATTTGTGACTAATTATATGATTTATCGGATTATTCAAAAAAGAAGATTTTTCTTAAGCATCTCAACATTGGCAGTCGTTATCTCAATTGTTGCCCTGTTTGTTTGGGGTTTAAATTTCGGTATTGATTTTACTGGCGGGAGCTTATTAGAGGTTGAGTTTAAAAATTATCAACCAACTATTAGTGAGATCCAAAATAGTTTAAAAGATTCCGGTCTTCATAACTTAGTCATTCAACCAACCGAAAATTCAACTATTTTACGTTTCCAAGAAAATTCCGAGGATGTTCATCAGAATATTGTTAAAAATTTAGCGACTATCGTAAAGGACAAGAAAGATGCTAGCTTTAAGGAATTGCAGTTTGATGCTGTTGGCCCCTCAATCGGTAAAGAGCTGAAGAGTAAATCTTTTAACGCAACGGCAATTTGTTTTATAATGATTATTGTTTTTATCTCTATTGCCTTTAACAAAGTTTCTAAACCGGTTGCTTCCTGGAAGTATGGAGTTGCGGCAATTATTGCTCTAGTTCACGATATTCTATTTATTCTTGGCGTCTTTGCTTTCCTCGGTCATTACTATGGGGTGGAAGTAAATACTCCTTTTATTGCCGCTATTTTAACAGTACTAGGTTATAGTGTCAGCGATACTATTATTGTTTTTGATCGTATTCGGGAAAACCTACCGAAGAGCCAAGAAGATTTTGAAAACACGGTTAATAGAAGTGTTAATCAAACTTTAGTGCGTTCAATTAATACTTCTTTCGCCGCTATTTTAGCACTACTTGCCGTTTTGTTCTTTGGCGGAAGTACAATTAAAGATTTTGCTTTAGCTCTAATTATCGGTATCTTTATCGGCACATACAGTTCAATTTTTATTGCTTCTCCTGTCTTAGTGGTTTGGAATAAGTTATCACACCGTAAATAAAAAATTATTTTTTATAAAATATAAAAAGGAGCGAAGATCGCGCCTTTTTGTTTTGTCTTTGTGTTTGACTTTTTTTAGGTTTTTATGTTAAGATTTTTTGAATTGGAAATTTTAAGGAATTCAATTTAAAACATGGGTTTAATATCATGTTCCAAAGTATTTTAACAATCATTAACTATAAAAACTCTCGCCCCGGAGCTATGTTTTAGGGGCCAATTAAAATGAGAAAAGAGTTGAAAGAAAAGAAATTAATCGAAAGTTTTCGTTTGTTTCTTTGGGATTGGTTTGGCGAAAAGTTCTCCAAGGCATTTAAAGTTATTGCTATTAGCTGCCTTCAGTTCGGAGACACAGGCAAAGGGAAATTTATTCATCTCCTTACTTGGTTATGGGCGCACATCGTTGCTCGTTCTACTGGCGGCGATAATGCCGGACACACATTCTATCACAAAGGAAGGGAAATTGTTTTGCATTTGCTTCCTTGTGGAATGCCCTTTGATAATAAAGGCGTCGTCAATATTATCGGCAGCGGCGTCGCTTTTTATCCGAAAGCGGCTGTTGATGAGATAAAAATGCTGCTGTCATTAGGGCTGACCTGCGACAATCTAAAGATTGCCCTGAATGCGAAGCTTCTTCTTCCACACCACATCCTATTGGATCGTCTCGGTGAAATGGGAGCAGGTAAAGAGAAGATTGGATCAACGGGGAAAGGGATTCAGCCTTGTTATACCGACTTTATTGCCCGTAAAGGCCTAGTCCTTAACGATGTTCTAAATCCGGAAATTTTTCGCAAAAAACTCCGGGCCAGCATGAGGTCGGTCCAAGCTATGTTAAGTAATCATGGTCCTTCAGGAAAAAAAGTGGTTAAGGAAATTATGTCCCACCCTCATTTAGAGGATGGTCTCTACTACTCTGAAGACGGAACCCTGAACGAGGAAGCGATAATTGCCAAATATATTGAATACGGTGAATATCTCCGTAAATATATTTTTGACACTGATGAATTTCTTCGTGGTAAACTTGGTAAGGCTAACATCTTATTGGAAGGTGCCCAAGGCTATTTGTTAAGCATTGATCACGGAACATATCCGTACGTGACTTCCTCAGACTGTTCCCCGGCGGGCCTGGCTAAAGGAGCTGGTTTAAGAGAAACTGACATTGATTTATCCTTTGGGATTATCAAGGGTTTCTATGAAACGCGTGTCGGTTGCGGGCCATTTCCGACTGAAATGGGAGGAAAGACATCGGCCTCTTGGTGTAATAACGGCGCCACTAAAGAAATGGAAGATGCTGCTTACATAAATGCTACTGTAAATGATCAAAATGAAATTCGTCAGGGAGTCGCTATTCGTCGCAAAGGCGGCGAATATGGGGCGACAACAAAAAGACCAAGACGGACGGGCTGGCTTGATTTAGTTCTTCTTCGTCATGCTCTTGATTCCGGAGCTAACAACATCATTTTAACAAAGCTTGATATTTTGACCGGAGTTAAAGAGATAAAAGTGTGTTACGCCTATCGCTATGAAGGCCCGGATTACAATTACGGGGCAAAAGTTCTTAAATCAGGTGAAATAATTTTGAAAGGAATTATGGATCCCGAGGTTTTAGATTATTGCGTCCCACTTTACACGACGTTTCCTGGCTGGAATAAAAGTATTAAAAAGGCAAAATATGTCCTTGATTTGCCGGATAACCTCGTCAGGATTCTAAAGTATATCTTTGAAGAAGCTGATGTTCGGGCTAAACCACGGATTATTTCTGTCGGCCCCGGTCCGGAGGAAACAATCTTCGTCGGGGTTAACGATTTAAGGCTCTTTTCTCCAGAGAAAAAATAATTAGCCTAAGTAACTTAGGCTTTCGTAAAATTTTTATATAAACGTTTTTAACCCGGTGGCTCACTATGTCACCGGTTTTTTATTAACTAATATGGTCTATTTTCCCGCTGGCGTTGGATTTGCTATACTATAAATATGAAATTAAAATTCCTAAAATTATCTTTGCATGGGAAAGATATCCTTAATTTATTGATAGAGGCAGATTATTTGGCGATTATTTTTTTAATTCCTCTGTATTTTGCCTATTTTTTCCCGACCTATAATATTTTTGATCTTAATAAGATTATTTTATTTAAAATTTTAGTTTGGCTTCTATTATTTTTTACTGGGCTAAAAACTATTTTTTATCTAAACACTTCTTTATTTAATAAAGAGACTAAAAAGAATATTTTTCTTCTTTTTAAGAGATATTTACTTCTTCCAGCTGTTTTTATAATTGGCCTTGGACTTTTACTGCCGTTTTCAATTAATCCGCTTCAAAGTTTCTTCGGCTCTTTTGATCGGCAAATGGGATTTTTGAGCTACCTATTTTATTTTATTTGGTTCCTACTCCTTTTTATAAATATTAGCGGGCCCGATAAAGAACTAAATAAACGGAAAATTAACAAAATTGTTATTGCTGCGGTTATCTCCAGTCTATTAGTTTCTATCTACGGCATTCTACAGATTTTAAACATTGATTTTGTAGTGTGGTCAGAATCACCATTTTTAGATCATCGGGCCACCTCTTCTTTGGGTCAGCCTAATTTTTTAGCCTCCTATCTTCTGCTAGTTATCCCGCTTGCTTTATATTTATTTATTAAATCAAAAAAGTTTCTAAGAAAATTTATTTATTCTTTGGTAATTCTGGCGCAAATTTTATGTTTGTTTTTTACCGCTAGCCGTGGAGGGTTATTGGCTTTAATCTTGGTTGTTTTGGGATTTCTATTTTTTATATTTATTAGAACAAACTTAAGTATTTTTAAAAAAATAGTAATTGCTTTTAGCCTTTGCATTTTTTTAGTTCTGGGGGGAATTAGTTTAGAACATTTTTTGCCAGGTCGTATCTCTAATGCCGTGAATTTACAGTACGGCAGTTCGGCGGTACGCGTTACTTTTTATAAAGTGGCGATTTCGGCTATTTCGCAAAAACCTTTTTTTGGCTATGGCCTAGAAAATGGTTCGGAGATTTATATAAAATATTATAAACCGGATTGGGGCGTTTATGGCGATATCGGAGCGACGACCGATCGGGCCCATAATTTATTTTTAGATATATTATTAAGCGGCGGGATTTTAGCGCTAATATTTTTTTCTTTGCTATATTATCAGTTTTTTTATTTAGTCAAAAAAAATATTAGAAAAGAAGGATTGAATTCCTTACCTTTATTTTTAGGTCTAGGGGCGGCTGCTTATTTAATTTCTTTATTATTTAGTTTTACGATAATTAGCGGGGAGATTTATTTCTGGCTATTTCTGGCTATTTTAAGTTCAATTAATTTAGCGAACAACTCAACTCTAGGTGACGGAATCGTAGAATATTTTAAAAGTCTCTCGGTTCCGAATATAATAAAAACCAGAAAAATAAATTTATTTTATTATATCGTGTTGACTCTTATATTAGCGTCGGTTGTTTATTTAGGTATAAATTTTGAAAAAAGAAATTTAATGGCTGATTATTACTATACTAAACTCTATTATGCGCTAGCTGACAATAAATATTTTGATACAATTATTTTTCATGATTTTTTATCAGCTGAAAGACCGAATAAAATAAATCAAAATTTTTATGATCAGTTTTTAGCGGTAAAATTAAGTGATTTCTATCCTGGTATTAATGAAAAGGCCGATAAATATATTGTCAGAAAAGAATTATTAAGCCTTAACTCCAGCTTAGATTATAGTAATTACGAAAATATTTTTGCGCATGCTAAAATGTATGGCAGCCTCGGTGATCTGGAAAAAAGTCAAAAATATTTTTCTCAGCTGAAAATAATTACTCCTTTTTGGCCCTTTCTCTATTCAAGCGAAGGACAATCTTTCTTTTCTAATAAAAAATATTCCGAAGCGGTTGATAGTTATAAACTAGCGCTTTCCTGCATTCCCGATAGCAACGACCCTCGTTTAAAAAATAATAATAGTAAACATGATCAGAATGTCTTAATGTTCCATTATCTTTTTAATCGTGAAATCGGTAATAGTTATTTTGCTCAGCTTAACTATGCCGAGGCTGAATATTTTTTTAATCTAGCTTATCAATATAATCCGAGTGATTTTATATTACTTAAAAAAATTGCTGATACTTATTACGCCCGCGGCGATTTAAAGAATACAATTGTTTATAACGAAAGAGGATTTAAGCGCAATCCGAAAGATTATAGCTGGCCGTTAGCCATAGCGGTTTTATATAAGCAATTAGGGGACAAAGAAAAATCTTTATATTATATAGATATAGCCATCGGTCTTGCCCCCGGCAATAAAGATCTGGAGTTGTTAAAAGTTCAATATAGTCGTTAAATAAATTCTATTATGCTCTGTTTAATTTGTGGCAGCGATAAAAATAAAACGGTTTTTAATGAAGAGGGAGTTGATATTAAAAAATGTCTAGGCTGCGGCCATATTTTTTCAACCTATATCCAGGAAGATTTTTATAATGGTTATTATCCTAATGATTTAAGTTCGGTTGATCATAATTGGTGGCAGGGGGCGCATAAATTAATGTATGAAAAATTTTGGAATCGTTTAATGAAAAAAAATTCCGGCTCCTTGCTGGACATCGGTTGCGGATTGGGCTATTTTTTAGAAGAAATTTCTGAAATTGATAAAAATAAAAAGTGGTTATTATTTGGCGCCGAAACCAGTATTTCGGCTGTTACTTTTGCTAGAAATAATCTTAGTTTAAATAATATATTTTTAGGTCCAATTGAAAATGCGCCTTACTCAGAAAAATATTTTGATTTAATTACTTTGTGGGACTTGCTAGAACACCTGGAAAATCCCAGGCGTACTTTGAAAAAAATTATTGAAATATTAAACGACGACGGCTATTTATTTATCGCTACGCCGAACATTAATATTCAATTATTTAAAGCCCGTTTAAAAAAACTTTTAAATATTGGGACTAATCATTGCCTGGAAGTTCGCGATCATCTCCATAATTATTCGTCACACAGCTTAAAACGCTTGCTTAAAGAAAGCGGTTTTCATACAATAGAGTTTATACAGTTGCCGCCGATTCAAGCGGTAAGTGGAAGTTCTAGTAAGGTTTTGCTAATCATTAAAAATTCTTGGTTTGAATTTTCTCGTCTGGTTTTTTATTTAAGTTTTGGCCATATTAATTTTAATAATTTATACGTTATTGCGTCTAAAAAATAATTATTTATGCTTACTCCTTTTTATTTTTTTGCCTTTTTATTAGGCCTTATTATCGGCAGTTTTTTAAATTGTTTAATTTGGCGAATCTATAAAAATGAATCAATCGGCGGTCGTTCGTATTGTCCTAAATGTCGGAAGCAGATTGACTGGTATGATAATATTCCAATCTTGAGTTTTATTTTGCTCCGTGGCCGTTGCCGGCACTGCCAGGCCAGTATTTCTTGGCAATATCCTTTAGTTGAATTTATAACAGCTCTTTTATTTCTGATGACTTTTATGAAGGATTCTGTTAGTCCTGATTTTACAATTTTACTTCTACGTGATTGGCTTTTAGTAGTAACCTTGGTTATCGTTTTCGTTTATGATTTTCGCTGGCAGCTTATCCCTGTTAATGTTCTGTGGGTTATGAGCGTGGCCATGTTTATTCTTAATTTATTTCTTGGTTTTAACTATTTAAACATTATTATTTATGGCGCAATCGGCGGCGCCTTCTTTTTAATCCAATATTTGTTAACTCGTAAAAAAGGAGTTGGCGAGGGGGATATTTGGCTTGGTTTATTTCTGGGCCTTAGTTTCCCGATTGCCTCTCAGTTAATTTTTTTATTGATTTCTTCTTATTTTTTAGGTTCCATTATCGCCTTGAGTTTAGTTTTGCTTAGACAAAAAAAGTTTAAAGCAAAGATTGCCCTTGGGCCATTCTTAGTCCTTGGCACATTGCTTACTCTTTTTTTTGGCCCGGCAATCGTGGAGTGGTATTTAAGCTTCGGGGGCCTTTTATAAATTTCATAAATTTTGTATAATGTAAGTAGCAATTAAAATTGTCTTATTTTTATTTAAGTCTTATTAGTTTGAATCTTATGAAAGATGATATTATCGCTGGTCTAGACATTGGCTCAACCTCAATTCGCTTAGTTATTGGCCAAAAAATAGCCGGGATAAATGGTGATGAATTACAAATTATTGGCGCCGTTTCGGTTCCGACTTCTGGCGTTAGTCGCGGTATTGTTAATAGTATTGAAGAAACAACTTCTTCTATTTCGGCTGTTCTAGAAAAAGCGGAGCGTTTAGTCGGTATCCCGATTACGAAAGCTTGGGTTAGTATCAATGATCCCCATATTAAGGCAGAACGTTCTAAAGGGGTTGTTGCCGTTGGCCGAAGCGATGGAGAGATTGGCGATAACGATGTTAACAGAGCGATTGAAGCTGCTCGCGCACTAGCTGTCCCGGTCAATTATGAAATCTTACATGTGATTCCGATTAAATTTAGTGTTGATAATCAAGCTGATATTAAAGATCCGATTGGCATGAATGGAATTCGTTTAGAAGTTGAAACTTTAATAGTTCAAGGGTTAAGTACTCAAATTAAAAATTTAACGAAAGCAATTTATAGAACTGGTTTAGAAATTGAAGATCTAGTCCTTGCTCCTTTAGCTGCTTCCGAGGCGGTTTTGAGTCCAAAACAAAAAGAACTGGGCGTTGCTTTAATAAATTTAGGGTCAGCGACAACTTCAATTGCGGTTTACGAAGAAAGAAATTTAATTCATACTGCTGTTCTACCGATCGGCGCTGAACATATTACGGCTGATATCGCGATAGGCTTGCGTTGCCCGATAAATTTAGCCGAACGCATTAAGCGTGAATATGGTAATGCAATTTCTGATGATTTTTCTGATAAAGACGATATTGATATTTCCGAGCTTGTTAAAGAAGAAGAGATTAATGATGATATAAGTTCAATCTCGGGCAAATATGTTTCGGAAATAATTGGTGCTCGTGTTGAAGAAATTTTTGAAAAAATAGATAATGAATTTAAAAAAATTGATCGTTCAGGCATGCTGCCAGCTGGGGTTATTTTTGTCGGCGGCGGTGCTGAGCTAGACGGTTTAGTAGAATTAGCCAAAAAGAAATTACGATTGCCGGCGGCCGTTGGCATTTCTAAGAATGTTAATGTGGTAATTGATAAAGTAAGAAATCCAGAGTTTTTAACCGCTCTTGGTTTAGTTATCTGGGGAAGTCACACTGAAGGTGAGGAC
>CAIVBF010000136.1 GCA_903904095.1 uncultured bacterium
CTTACGGAAAAGACAAAGATGATATCCATATCCATGTTGCGCCGAGTGAAACCTTGAGCGTCGGGCAGAAATTTAATTTATTAAAAGACGGTTTGCGCCGATTACAAGAAATAGTTACAAATGATAAAGAAATAAAAACAGTGAGTGCAACCTCCTGGATAATCGCGACTGAGAAAGGACAGGGGATAATGGAAAAATTAGGGTTTACCGTTAACGGTGAAATTTCTAAAGAACTAAGAGAAAGATTTTTTCGTTCAGACACCAGATCAATTAGAAGCGCTTATATAAAAAGAGAAGATTTTTTAAAGCCCGATCGTTATAAATAATTTATTTATTTTTTAAATATATGAAATTATTTGAAGGACAATATAATTTTCAAGATGAATTAGATAAAACTTTAGAAAAAAAACCGGATGAGAAATCTCAAGAGTATTATGAGGATTTAGCTAAAAAGAATGCTGGGGCTATAATTCAAAGGATTAAAGACGAAATTCAGGCCGAAGAAGTTAAGCCTGAAAATGTTAGTCCTGTAAACGCAGGGCCCACTGAAGGTGATATCAATGATGATTGGGATAAACCGGCTAATCAGTATTATAATAATTTTAATAAATTTAGAAAGAAATCTTAAATAAACATATAAATATGAGTAACGAGAATAACCATATCCAGAAAGAAGAAGCCGTTTTAAAATTCTGGCAAGAGGCGGATACTTTTAATAAATCTTTAGCCAAGGAAGCTCCTAAGGGCGATTATGTTTTTTATGACGGACCGCCTTTCGCGACCGGTACACCTCATTATGGCCATATTGTGGCCAGTATTATGAAGGATATCGTCCCTCGTTATCAAACAATGCGCGGTTATCATGTTGATAGAAAATGGGGTTGGGATTGCCATGGTTTGCCGATTGAAAATATCGTGGAGCTTGAACTAGGCACTAAAAGCAAAAAAGACATTGAAACAATGGGGGTCGGAAAGTTTAACGATCTTTGTCGCTCAAAAGTTTTTACTTATGTTAATGAGTGGGAGAAGGTTATTACGCGGCTCGGTCGCTGGGCTGATTTTAAGAATTCCTACAAGACAATGGATCTAAATTTTATGGATTCAATCTGGTGGGCTTTTAAAGAATTATGGAAGAATGATTTGATCTATAAAGATTATCGCTCAATGCATATTTGTCCTCGCTGTGAAACGACTTTATCTCAGTCTGAAGTAACTGAAGGATACCGCGATATTAAAGACTTATCAGTTACGGCTAAGTTTGAACTAGTTGATGAACCAAAAACATTTGTTCTCGCTTGGACAACAACTCCCTGGACTTTGATTGGTAATGTCGCTTTAGCGGTTGGCGAAGAAATCATGTACGTAAAAGTTAAGTTAGAAGACGACGAAAATTTATATATTTTAGCGAAAGAGAGAGTTAATGATGTTTTGAAGGAAAAGAAATATAAAATTGTTGATATGTTTGAAGGATCAGAGCTGGCCGGTAAATCATATAAACCGCTCTTTGATTATTATTCTGCCGACTTAAAATTAGTTAATCGCGATAATGGCTGGAAAATTTATGTTGCTGATTTTGTAACGACGACCGACGGCGTCGGGATTGTTCATATTGCACCGGCCTTCGGTGAGGATGATATGAAATTAGGGAAGGAGAATAATTTGCCTTTCGTTCAGCATGTCGGACTAGATGGTTTATTTAAAGAAGAGGTTAAGGATTTTGTCGGTCTGCATGTTAAGCCGATTGAGGATCATACTTCAACCGATGTTGCGATTATTAAATATTTGGCAACTCACGGAACTTTATTTTCTAAAGAAAAATACGAACACTCCTATCCACATTGTTGGCGATGCGACACTCCTTTAATAAATTATGCGACTTCTTCCTGGTTCGTTGGCGTAACGAGAATAAAGCAGCGGCTTTTAGAAAGCGCAAAATTTATTAATTGGTCGCCCGATTATTTAAAGGAGGGCCGTTTCGGTAATTGGCTTGAAGGCGCCCGTGATTGGTCAATCTCTCGTCAAAGATTTTGGGCTAGTGCTATTCCGATTTGGGAATGTGCTTGTGGCGCGCGTGAAGTTGTTGGTTCAGTTGCCGAGCTAGAAAAGTTAACCGGGCAAACCGTTACCGATATCCATAAAGATAAAGTTGATATTTTAACTTTTCCTTGTTTAGAATGTGGCGGCCTTATGAAAAGAGTTCCTGATGTTTTAGATTGCTGGTTTGAAAGCGGTTCAATGCCTTTTGCTCAATTACATTATCCCTACGAAAACAAAGAAAAATTTGATAAAAATTTTCCGGCGCAATTTATCGCCGAAGGCGTTGATCAAACGCGTGCCTGGTTTTACTATTTGCACGTCATTTCCGGTGGTGTTTTTAATAGCCATTCCTATCAGAACGTCATGGTTAACGGAATTGTTTTAGCTGAAGATGGAAAGAAAATGTCTAAGCGCTTAAAGAATTATCCTGACCCATCATTAGTGATGGGAAAATATGGTTCCGATGCTTTAAGAGCATACTTAGCCGCTTCGCCGGTCATGCAGGCGGAGAATTTAAATTTTTCCGAAAAAGGTGTTGAAGAATCTCTGCGCAAAAACATAATGCTTTTAAATAATATTTTTAAGTTTTATGAATTATTTGCGGCCGAATTAAAACAGGCGAAAGTAAAAGAAGAAAATGTTTTAGATTCCTGGATTTTAATAAGACTTAACGCCTTAGTTAAAGATGTGACCGATAATATGGAGGCTTATAATCTGCCGCGCTCAATCCGTCCAATAACTGAATTTATTGATGAATTCTCAACCTGGTATTTACGTCGTTCTCGCGATCGCTTTAAGAGCGAAGACGAGAGGGATAAACAAAATGCGCTGGCCACGACTAAATATGTCTTTATTGAATTAGCGAAAGTGATGGCGCCTTTTATGCCTTTTATTGCCGAATCTTTATGGCAGGAAGTTAACGGCTATAATTTTTCTGATAACAATAAATCAGTTCATTTAGAAGCTTGGCCGAAAGCACTTAAACTAAAAAATGATTCCGGAGAAATTATTGAAAAGATGAACTTAGTTCGACGGATTGTTGAACTCGGTTTAGCGAAGCGTGATGAGGCGGGCGTTAAGATTCGCCAGATGTTAAATTCAATCACAATTTTAGCCGATGAAAAAATATTGTCGGAAGACTATTTAGTTTTAATTAAAGATGAATTAAATATTAAATCAATTAAATTTTCTCCGGCTAAATCCGATAAACTAGAAGTTGAGCTTGATC
>CAIVBF010000137.1 GCA_903904095.1 uncultured bacterium
ACCAATGACCGCAAAGGTAACCGGAATTTCCATCATTACCTTGTCCTTTTCATTCTTAATGATGATGCGGCGGACATTACCCTCTTTAATTAGCTCTTTTATTTTAAGCAATAATTCGTGCCCATAAACTTTAAATTGCTCTTTTGTTGATTCTTGTCCTGATTTCTTTTTAGAATTATTTTTTGTTTCTTTTTTCATAAATTTAATATTTATTAATTTTATAAGCCTCTTTGATGTATTTTTTTAAATTTCTTTGAGTATTAAAATACGAAGCGTTTAAAGAAATAGTGTTTCTCATTAAGTTCAACCACTCCTCTTTTCTATTATAGTACATAGGGACAATTTTTTCAGCTAATAGGCTATATAAATTATTAGTTCTCATATTAAAATCTTCTATGATAACCCAGCCGGTTTTATTTTCCTTATAGCCCTCAATCCACCAGCCATCAAGAGTACTTAATTGTGGAACACCATTATGGGCCGCCTTCATTCCGCTAGTACCGCAAGCTTCGTTGAACGGTAAAGGGGTGTTAAGCCAAAGATCAACTCCCGAAACTAAAAGTTTAGCCTTTTCTAAATCATAATTTTCTAAAAAAACTATTTTTATCTTCCCTTTTAATTTATTTTTAATACTTAAAACATTATTAATCATTTTTTGCCCGACTAAATCACTATCATGTGCTTTTCCAGAATAAATAATTTGCAATTGGCCGGCTTCTTTATTTATTTTTAACAACTTTTTAATGTCAGACAGTAACATCTCCGGTCGCTTATAAGAAACAAAGCGGCGAGCATAGCCAATCGTAAAAACATCTTCTTTAAAATCGGCTTTTGAAAATTTATTTATATAATCAATGAGTTTTCTTTTTGTTTTCTGATGCGCCAAATCAATTTCGTTAATTGATATTTTTGAAACTTTCTTTAAAAGATTATTATCCTTACGCCAATTTAAAATATATTTATCATAGATTTTTTTAAATTCAGTGGCTGTCCAAAATTCAGAATCAACTCCGTTTGTATTACTTTTGACCTTAAAATCCGGATACAATTCATTAACTATTTCTTGGTGTTTTTTAGAAACCGCATTTGCATAGGAACTTAAATAAAAACCAAGGCCGGTAAAGTTAATTTTATTATCCTTAATTATTTCTTTAGCTTTTAATAATTCACGAGGAAAGTCCGCTTGATACTTTAAGAAGTCGGTTAAAGAAAATATTTCCTGTGAGTCCGGAATAGAAGTGTGGGTTGTAAAAACACAGTGGCGACGAACATCTTTTATCTTATCAACTAGATTTTTTAGTTCGGATTCTATTAATAATTCCACACAAGCTAAACTCCCATGGCCTTCATTCAAATGAATCTTATCAATATTTTTATAACCGAGTGCTTTTAACATCTTGATTCCCCCGCGACCCAAAATAATCTCTTGCTTAAGGCGATAAATTCTGTCCCCGCCGTATAAACGACCGCTTAATTTTTTATTTTCCTTAGAATTACTTTCTAAATTAGTATCTAAAAAATAAACCGGGACGCTAAAACCATTTTTATTTTTTATATTATATCTCCAAACACCGACTTTAACTTTTTCTTTACCAATATAAACCTCGGTTGTTGTTTTTAATTTTTGTAATTTTGCAAAATTAAATTCCGAATCGGGTTTAGAAATTTGATTATTAAAAATACTGATTTTTTGTTTTAAATATCCTTGCGGATTTAATAAACTAATCCCGACCATCGGAAATTTCAAGCTGGCCGCGGATCGCAAAAGATCGCCCGCTAAAATACCTAGGCCGCCGGCATAAGTTTTTAAATCATTTTCTAAAGCGATTTCCATGCTAAAATAAGCGACTCTGGTTTTCTTAAAATTATCTAACATAAAAATTAAATCTTTATTTTACAAATCCTTCTTCTTTTAAAATTTTTTCTTTTAATTTTGACCCTTTATTATATCCCCCGATTTTTCCATCAGATCTAATAACCCGATGGCAGGGAATGTTTTTGTTATGATTTTTATTTAAAATATTTCCGACCGCCCGAAAAGCCAAAGGATTTCCGGTTAATATGGCAACTTGTTTATAGGTTAAAACCTTCCCTTTCGGAATTCTACTAACTATCTTATAAACTTGTTCAGAAAAAAGCGACATATTATCTTTTATTATAACACAAAAATCTCCTCCTTAAACGGAGTTTTATTTACTAGAGTTAAAACAAAAAAATAACCCCAATCTTGGAGTTATTTTTCTTAGGGTGCCCAGAGAGAATTGAACTCTCGATAACAGGACCACAACCTGCTGTGTTACCACTACACCATGGGCACCATATTATTAAATTTTTAATTTTTGATTAAAAATATGAACTAAATAATGACAATTTCTACACAACCAGACTAAATTGTCTTTAGTGTTGTGTTTTCTGTTATGATCTATATGGTGGATAATTAATATTCGTTTATCTCTATTTCCACAAACATTGCAGATCGGTTCAATTTTATTTTCTTTCATTACCTTTTGGTATGTGAACTCGCCGCCCTGCCAATTAGAGTGTTTTTCTCCACTAAAATATTTATTCCTCCAAATTGTTTGACATTTTTTACTACAGAAATGTTTTCCGCTTTTAGATTGCTTCATTTCTTTTTGCGTCTTCCATTTCTCGGTACCACAAATATCACATAATATAAAAACACCTTTTCTTTGCCCTTGATATTGACATTTTCTACTACAAAACTTACCCTCGCCTCTTTTTAAGTGGCTTGGTCTTGCATAAAATTCTGTATTACAAATTTTACATCTTACTTGTGGCATATGTAATACTATTGTATTGTGAAACAACTTGGTTGTCAACCAATATATTTAGAACGTACGCCCGGGGGGAGTCGAACCCTCGTCTAGAGCTTAGAAGGCTCCCGTTCTATCCGCTGAACTACGGGCGCATACTTAAAAAACCTAAAGTTTCCTAATATTGTCTTATATTAATAGAATTACTATATCTTGTCAAACTGGGGATATATAAAATTTTAACCAAGATTAAAGGCTTCTCTGTCTCAAAGCTTCAAAAACAATAATCGCCCCAGAAACCGAAACATTTAAAGAATCTATCCCAGGTTTCATATTAATTTTAATAACATTATCTGAACTATTTAACCAATTATTAGACAGTCCCTTGTCTTCTGATCCTAAAACAATGGCGCAGGCTTTAGTATAATCAACTTTTAGATAGTTTTTAGAACCTTTAGTTCCCGCCGCAAAGCTCTTTATTTTATTATCCTTTAAAAATTTTTGCGTGTCTTTAAATGATAAATTGAAAATTGGTTTAAAAAATATCAAACCCTCACTGGCCCTAATAACGTTAGGATTATAAATATCTGTTTTCCCGTCGTTTATAATAATTGCTTCTACCCCAGCGGCATAGGCTGTTCTAATAATCGCCCCTAAATTACCGGGTTTTTCTACTGATTCTAGAATAATTACTAAAGGATTTTTACTTAAGATTAATTTTTTTATATTATAATCCGGTTTTTTTATTAAAGCTAAAAATCCGTCCGGATTCTCTTTATAACAGATCTTCTTAAAAACATTTTCATTAACCTCAATTACTTTGTTAAAGTCTAAGCCGGAAAAATTATTTAAACTCTGCTTAGCAATCTCCGGACAATAAAAAAGTTCATTTATTTCTAGACCTGCCTGCCTAGCTAAATCAATTTCCCTGAAACCGTCAACAATAATAAGCTCCGCTTCTTGCCGTTTCTTATTTTTATATAAAGACATTAGATCCTTAATTTTTTTATTATCAAGACTCGTAATCTTAAGCATATACATTATTTTAATTAAAGCATAATTATTATATCTTAATTTACAAAAATGGAGAAATATAATATACTCTATTTTTATTTTTAAAAATCCTCTAAATTGGTTTTTTTATGTTTTAAAGCTATAATAGCTATATAATTTAATATAATTTTATGCCTTTATCA
>CAIVBF010000138.1 GCA_903904095.1 uncultured bacterium
CAAAGTTGAAGAAGTTAGCGATGTTTTTGGCCTAGAAGTTTGTTTTTCTAGTTCGGCAAAAAATCAAGAAGAGGGCACAGAATTCTTCCGCTTAATGGGTTTCCCTTTTAAAAAAGAAAGCAAATAATTTAAATATATATGGCAAGAACTGCGTTAATCGTTAAAGCAAAAAGAAAACCAAAATTTTCTACTCGCACTATCAATCGTTGCTGGCGTTGTGGCCGCAACCATGGTTTCATGCGCGATTTTAAATTATGTCGTATCTGTTTCCGTGAATTAGCCGATAATGGCGATTTACCAGGAATCAGAAAGTCTAGTTGGTAATCATTTAAGTATAAAATAAAAATATGATGGATCCCATTGCAGACATGTTTACAAGAATAAGAAACGCTTCCGCCGTTAAAAAGGAGCTAGTCGTTTTGCCTTTGAGTAAAATAAAATATGAAATCGCTAAAATACTAGAAGCAGAAGGCTGGATTAAAAAAACAGAAATTATTCCTGGTGGTTTAGCGGGCAAACATAATAATTTTGATGAATTACAAATTCATTTAAAATATAGAAAAAACGGTAAGCCGCAAATTAATTCTATTCAAAGAGTTAGTCGTCCGGGCCTACGTATTTATGTTGCCAACAATGAAATACCAACAGTTCTAAATAATTTTGGTATCGCTATTATTTCAACATCGGCCGGTTTAATGACTAATAAAAAGGCTAAGAAAGAAAGAATTGGCGGTGAAGTAATCGGAGAAATCTTTTAATTTAAAGTAATTATATTTTATATGTCACGTCTAGGAAAATTACCAATTATTATACCTGCTGGAGTTACGGTTACAATTGCCGCAACGTCTGTTGTTTTTAAAGGACCAAAAGGAGAATTAACTTTAAAACGAAATCCTCTAATTGATGTTAAACTTGAGGATAACGAAGTAAAAGTTTTCCCATTCAGTAAGGATGCTAAAAATGCTAGCGCTATGTGGGGATTAGTTTGGAGTTTAACCAGAAATTGTGTTATCGGCGTTAGTGAAGGTTTTACAAAAAAATTAGAAATTAATGGTGTTGGCTATAGAGCAGCAGTTGCCGGTAAACAATTAAATTTAAGTCTTGGTTTTTCTCATCCGATTGAATTTAAATTACCGGTAGGTATTAGTGCTAGCGTTGAAGCCAATACAATTACTTTAGCCGGTATTGATAAAGCTTTAGTTGGTGAAACAGCCGCTCAGATTAGAAAACTTCGTAAACCGGAACCTTATAAAGGAAAAGGAGTTAAATATAGCGATGAAGTTATAAGACGTAAGGCCGGCAAGTCTGCCGCTAAAGGTAAATAATCACAAATTATATGGATAATAATAAAGTTAAAAAACAAAAACAGACTAGACGTCACGCTCGCGTTAGATCACAGATTAGCGGTACAAGCGAACGTCCTCGTTTCAGCGTTTTTCGTTCTAATAAGGGCCTATTTTTGCAATTAATTGACGACTTAAATGGTCAAACTTTAGTTAGTGTTTCTAATAAGGATATTAAAGAAGAGGGAACTAAAACTGATTTAAGTTTTGAACTTGGTAAATTAATCGCGGAAAAGGCGAAGACAAAAAAAATTACCGCCGTTGTTTTTGATCGCGGTTCATATAAATATCACGGCCGAGTGAAAGCTGTGGCTGATGGAGCACGTGAAGGTGGTTTATTATTCTAACTCCAATAAATTTATTTAATCAATATGTCTGAAGATAAAAAAGTAGTTACTAATACAGCCAGTGATAAAGGAGCAGCTAACGTTGTTGCTAAGTCGCTTTACGGTTCTCAAAATGGTGGTCAAGGTGGTCAGAATGGCCAACGAAAACCAGGGGGAGGCCGCGGACCACGTCGTGATGATCGTCGCGATAAGGAAAAGGATGAGTTTGAACAAAGAATTCTTGAAGTAGCCAGAGTCACTCGTGTTATGGCCGGCGGAAAAAGAATGAATTTTAGAGCTTGCGTAGCGATTGGCGATAAGAAAGGTAATGTTGGCGTTGGCTTAGGAAAAGGAGCTGATGTAACTATGGCTGTAAACAAAGCGGTTAACCGCGCTAAAAAGACAATGATTAACGTGCCGATGGTTAACGAAACTATTCCTCATGAAATTAAACAAAAAATGGGCGCCGCTTTAATCTTATTTAAACCAGCGAAAAAAGGACGCGGTGTTATTGCTGGCGGTGTTGCTCGTATTATTTTAGAATTAGCCGGTGTTAATAATGTTACTAGTAAAACTTTAGGATCTAATAATAAAATTAATAATGCTCGCTGTACTATTGAAGCTTTATCTAACTTGCACAAAGTAGAGCCTAA
>CAIVBF010000139.1 GCA_903904095.1 uncultured bacterium
AAAACTCGTCAGCAAGAATATCAAGATCAAATTGAGAAAAAACAAAAAGACAAAATAAACTTAAGTAATCAAATATCTATTCTTGATAATTATTTAGAAAAAAATCAGCTGGATATTGAAAGTGCCAATCTAGAGATAGACAAGACGATGCTAGAAATCAAAAAGACAGAGATTGATAGTAATAATTTAGATGACAGTATTGAAGCGCAAAAAAATCATATTGCCACATTACTTCGCTTAGTTTATAAGCAAGATCAAGTCTCTGCCTTAGAAATGCTTTTATTAAATGATTCATTAACGGAATTTTTAAATCAAGCTAAATATTTACAGGATGCTAATAAAGAAATACTCACTAGTGTTGATAAATTAAAATCTGACAAAGAAGATATTGAAAAAAATAAACAAACCCTAGAAGAACAAAATAAACAATTAGCTGATTTAAAATCCCAACTAGAGGACAAAAAGAATAGTCTAAGCTATGACCAAGAAAGCAAAAACTATCTTTTAGAGGTAACTAGATCCTCTGAACAAGAATATCAAGCGCTCCTAAAAAAGGCGAAAAGAGAGCAATTACAGGCCGAAACCGAGGTCGCTGGGATTGAACAGTTGATCCGTCAAAAGATGTCGCAAAAGGACCAAAATAAGCTTAATAACGGTAATAATACGATTGCCTGGCCAGTTCCTCAGAATGTTATTGTTACTAAGTTTCACGATCCTGACTATCCTTACAGAAATATTATCGGAGAACATCCGGCTGTTGATATAAGAGCTAAACAGGGAACGGTTTTAACGGCAGCCGCTGATGGTTATGTCGCTAAGGTTAAATTTGATGGATCAAAGAACTATGCTTATATTATGATCATTCATGGCGATGGCTTAGCTACTGTCTATGGTCACGTTTCCGCTGTTTACGTAACTCCTGATCAATACGTAACTCAAGGTCAGGCAATCGGCCGTTCCGGCGGTATGCCGGGCGGAATTGGTTCCGGACCATTCACAACTGGTCCTCATCTACACTTTGAAGTTCGTTTAAACGGTTTACCGGTTGATCCGGAAAAATATTTACCGTAATAGTTGACCTAGATATCAACTTTTGCTTTAAAAAAACAGGGAACTAAGAAATTAGTATCCTGTTTTTAGTTTGACAATATATACGTTTTTTGTTAATTTGTATTGATAAATTAATTGGACATTACAAACTTAATATTAATAACCCAAAAAAAATTCAGTTATGAAACAGGAAACAAAATCAAAAATTAAAGTAATTGTTCAGGGCGCTGATGGAAAAATGGGGAGCGCAATTATCGGGGCTATACTAAAAAATTCTGATTTTAAATTAATCCCGGTTAGTTTAACAGCCCCTGAAACTATTGAAAAAAGCGTGATAATTGACGGCTTGTCTATCACATTATTTACACCATCCGAGATGCGTCACTATATTCCATCCGGCTTTATTTACAGCTTTGTTCCTATGGGCAAAAGAACGCCTGAGAAAGATATTCCCGATGTCATTGTAGATTTTACACATCCTAAAGCCATTGAATACAATGTGGATTTCTATACTAAAATGGGTCTGCCATTTGTTTTAGGAACAACCGGCGGTGATCTTGATTTTATTACAACTAAAGTTGGGGAAGCGGGAATAAATGCGGTTGTTGCTCCTAATATGGCCGGAGAAATTGTTGCTTTTCAAATGATGATGGACTGGTTAGCTCTAAATTTCCCTGGATTGTATAAAGATTACGATCTTACAATCACAGAAAGTCATCAGAAAACAAAAGCCGATACTAGCGGAACAGCCAAAGCAATGGTAAAAACTTTTAATCAATTGGGTACTCCTTTTATTCAGGATCAGATTGAGAAAAAAAGAACCGAAGATGATTATAAAAGACTTGGCGTCCCCGAAGAATACTGGGGTGGCCACGGCTATCATACTTATTCTTTGAGCAAAAAAGATGGTAGTGTTGATTTTTCATTCTCTCATAACGTAAGAGGTCGCGAAGCCTATATCGCTGGTACGCTTAATGCTATACGGTACCTCTATTTAAAAGACGTCAATGGAAAAGTTTTTTCCATGACCGATGTATTGCAAAACAAGTAAATTAAAACACAGAAATTGTGTTGTAAAATTTAAAAACCGGAGAACACCCCGGTTTTTTTATTTTTTGAGAGCTATGTTTACACCTCTTTTTGCTCAAATTTTAATTCTTCAGCGGATGAAATTCTTTTTGCGTTTTCTGAGCGTACAAATCAGAGGCATGAACATAACGAGTAGTTGTATCTAATGACTCATGACCCAATAAAACTTGAATGGCGGCCGGATTAGCACCAGCCTCGGCTAAATAAGTTGCAAAACCATGTCTTAAGGAGTGAGCTGATGTCGGCACGTTTATTCCTAAAATTTCTCTATACTTTTTTATTTTTGCCTGAAGATAATTAGTAGAAATTTTTTTATCCTTCAAAAGCGGGGAATTAAGACCGCGATAGGGAATAAAGGCATACGGCGAATCATCATGCCGTATATCAAAATAGGCATTAATTATTTTTTGCGCTCTTGGTGTTAAATAAACAAATCTTTCTTTCTTCCCCTTACCAAGAACAAATATTCGCCCTTCCTTGTCAATCTGATTAATTTTTAGATTAACTAATTCGGAGATTCTTAATCCGGTCGAAAAAAGGACTTCTAGCATCGCTCTATTACGCATAGCCACTCGCTTATCTTTCTCAACTTTAGTAGGAAATTCAATTAATTTAATAATTTCTAATAATTCCGCTACCTGAGCCTTCTTCTTGACAGTTTTAATCATTTTAATTACATCGGGGGGGAGCGGGGAATCATAGTCCATTTCAATCAAATACTTCAAATAACTCCTTAAAACAGACAACATTCGGTTAATAGAGTAGGCGTTAAGGCGTTTTTGGCCAGCCTCATTATTAGCGGTTTTTCGGTCAACCGATGTAAGTAACGCCTTATAGTTTAAAATATCTTTTTTAGTTAGCTTACTAAAAGATAATTTTGAATCAATTAAATAATCTTCAAATACTTTTAAATCGCGTTCATAATTATAAATAGTCTCCGGGGAATAGTTATTAACTTTTAAGTTAAGTAAGTAGTCATCAAGGAGGGGTAATTCGTTAGACATAGTGTTTTATGGGCTTTTTGGCCTATTTTATTAGTTATATATAACTGAGTATAATATCTCTTACACTCCATTATATCATACCTCCAAAAAGGGGTCAAATATAAAAGAAGCCCTTAGAAGGGCTCCTGGCATAACTTTTAATTAATAACTAAGGACTAGTCCCATTACATGTACTGATGGGCTAAACATTAAAAGAATTTTAACTATCAGTAAAAATAATCCAATAACTACTAAAGCGGCTACAATAATTGCCATGACGAAAAGAAATTTAAAAAAACCTTCCATATGATTAAATTAATTAATAAATATACGATCGCCATATCGGAGATCTATGTACCTTACCTTACTAAAATTATCCTTTATTTTCTCTTTTTTAACAAGTATTAGGCGCTCTAACTGCTCGGAGGCGACTAATTTGGTATTAAAATAGACAGTTGGACCATCTAAAAATTTAACGTTAATTGAGCGGAAACCTTGATCAATTTGATAGTTTTCTAATTTTAATTCCGGATAAGCCTGTAGCGACCGAGATAAATTTAAAATAAAATTTAAATAATCATTAGGAATGGAAATTTTATCATTAGCAATTAAAGTAGTCGGGGTATTATTTTCTAGAATAAAATATTTTTTTAAATCTTCCGGATTGACGGGAACCTCTTTTATTAAATAAGCGTCGGCCGAGGAGTAATAGTAGTTAGTTCCCTCCTTAAATATAAAGGCATAAGGGCGCTCATAGACATCAACTTTAATGGTATTCGGCCATTTAGCAGTTACTTTTACGTCAGCAAAATTATAATTGTTTAGAATTTTATTACGAGCAGTTTTAACATTAAATAACAGAATATTCTTTTCTTTAAAAAATAAATAACATCTAGACTCACTCTGATCCGATATTATTTTTTTTAAATCATTATCAGGGCATCTCGTTAAACCATTTATCTCAATACTATTAAGATTCCAAAAATTAGAAAAACCAAAGAACCAGAATATCAGGACAAATAGGGCGATAAAACCTAATAAAAATAGGAGGCGATGTTTCTTCTTAGTTCCCTGTTTAGTTTTATGAAAAAAAGGATTTCGTAGGTTTTTAGCCTGATAGTCTTTTTTTATTTTTTTACAATATTTTGACTTAATCATTTTTTGTTTAATATTAGATTAAATTATCTAATAATTAGACTATTTTTCGCCTAATATTAGCCTGTAATTTAACTAAAAATTCATATGGTATAGTGCCAATTATTTTTGATATATTAATAACCGAATTAGGATCTTCATTATTATCGGAAATAACTTTTACTACATCGCCCACTACAACTGGCTTATTGATTTCCAGGCAAGTTAGATTCATGCAAACTTTCCCGGCTATCGGGGCAAAGAAATCGCCAGACTCATCTTCAATTAAAAACTTAGCCTGGTTTGACAGGCGGCGATCAAGACCTTCAAAATAGCCAAACGGAATAACCGCTATAGATAAATCTCTATCAGCTTTATAGTTTTCATTATAAGAAACCGATTCACCCTTTTTTAAGTCTTGCACGGAAACAATATGGGAAAAAACCTCTAAGGCAGCTTTTAATTCATTTTTGCTACTATTTATATTATCAATTGGAGCATAACCATAAAGAGCTAAGCCGGGACGATAGGCATTCAGCAATTTATTATTTAAAGAAAAAATAGCGGCTGAATTACCTAGATGGACAAAACGCGGTGAAAATCCGGCTGTTTTTAAAATCTCTAAATCAGCCATGAAACGGTCTTCCTGTTCTTTATTTAAAGCTGAATCTTGATTATCAGCGGAGGCTAAATGAGAACATAAGCCAACAATTTCTACTCTATCTAAATAGCTACGGTTTTCCCTGATAAAGACATCTAAATCTTTAATACCTTCCCTATTCATCCCCGAATTAACAAAAAGATGGATACGCGCCCTTTTTCCGTAACGAGAAACATATTTTAAAGTCTCGCTATTGTAGATTACAAATTCAGTCCTAGCTAAACGAGCATATTTATAAACATCAATCGGCATCTCTCCTAAAATCAAGACATGGCCCTTAAAATAGCGATAAGCGATTTGCGCTTCCGGGAATGAGTCAACTACAATCATTGAAGCGCTTGTCTTATTTAAAATATGACAGACTTCTTTTAAACCGTGTCCGTAAGCATTTGATTTTAAAACCGGAAAAATTTCAGCACTAGGTTGCAAACTTTTTAAATAATTAAAATTAGAAATTATCTTTTCCGCGCTAATTTCAATTTCATTTAAAGTGTCGTATTTTGGTTTTAATATTTTTCGCAAGAGATTAATCATAATATCATCCTAAACAATTAGTTTTATTTGGCGACTTGGCCCTGGTCTTTATTAATAGAATCAAATTCTAAGTTAGTATCAGGACCTTCTACGTTCTCACTTATTTTTGTTTTTGCTCCATCCGCTTCCTGGGCACTATAATGAGCAAGACTTAAAAAAGGCAGGACTTTACCGATTTGATTTGAACTAGGAATCAACTGGACCTCAAAACCCGCCCTATAATCACTTAGATTAGCCTCAACTATGGGAACGCGCCAAATAATCTGCCGCGAACCTTTATTGTAAGTAAAATCACCGGAAAGTATTGATCTATTGCCTGTTAATTCTACTCCTGATGGTAATTTAGCGCTATATATAAAATTATTAAAAGCTCCATCAGACCTAGCATCTAAAAAAATCCAATAATTAGTCGGTAAATTTACTAAAGGCGGTAAAGGGCCGGCTCCGAGCTGATCGCCCTGTGGGCTGTTATAATAAGCCCGAGAATCAACATTCAGCGTAGAAGCAAGATGCAGAGCCGGTAAATCAAAGACTTGTTTTAAATTCTGACTATTTACTGAATATCCGCTATTTATTTGCCAATTAATTTCTTTGCTATTAGCATCTTTATTTTTAAAATAAACTTTTAAACTTAATTCACCTCTTAGATTGGCCGGTAAATCCGGAAGACTTAATTCCGTGCCATTTATTAAAATATCCGAATTGTTTTCATTAACTAGCTCTAAATGATCAATTAAAAAATTCTTGCTTATTACATCAAAATCTAATTTTAAATTATTTAATAAATGACTGCTATTATTTTTAAAACTTAACTTTAATATCGCTCCATCTTTAATATTTAAGTTTGCTTGGTCTAAGCTGCTAGCTAAATCAAGCGGCGGGTTATTTAAATCAATCGGGGTATTAATTATTGGCGTATTGCCGGCTGTTTTAGTATTTATGTTGGGATGATAATAATTTAAACCGATAATCACACATATTAAAGTAATAATAACTGTTAGCAGCGATAATTCCAGAATTAGGTGCCAGGGATTACGGCTATAAAATCTTTCCCAGCGATAGAGAAAGTGT
>CAIVBF010000140.1 GCA_903904095.1 uncultured bacterium
AAAAAACAGCCCGAGGGCTGTTTTTTGGTACCTGAATATTTATAAACTTCTTATATGTAATATGTAGATCTGTTTCTGATAATAAACTATTTTTTACTAATGATTTCTTTAAGGTAGCGGCCGGTGTAGCTCTTGGCTACTTCGGAAACTTGAAGCGGTGTACCAGCGGCCACTAAATAACCGCCGCTCTCTCCGCCTTCCGGTCCGAGATCAATAATCCAGTCAGACGCTTTAATTAAATCTAGATTATGTTCAATAATTAAAACGGTATTTCCTTGGTCAACAAGCATATTCAAAACTTTCAGTAAACGTTCAATATCGGCAAAATGCAAGCCGGTTGTCGGTTCGTCAAGAATATATAAAGTTTTTCCGGTTGCCCGACGAGATAGCTCGGTCGCTAATTTAATTCTTTGCGCTTCGCCGCCCGAAAAGGTCGTCGCCGATTGCCCGAGTTTAATATAACCTAGACCAACTTCTTCTAAAGTCTGTAATTTCTGGCTAATAGCCGAATGGTCTTTAAAAAATTCTAAAGCATCGGTAACGGTCATCTCTAAAACTTCATAAATATTTTTACCTTTATATAAAACCTCTAGAATCTTAGATTTAAATTTTTTCCCGCCGCAAACTTCACAAGTTAAATATACATCAGACAGAAATTGCATTTCTACTTTTATAACCCCGTCGCCGGCGCAGTTTTCGCAACGGCCGCCTGGGACATTAAAGGAAAAATGACCGGCGCCTAAACCTTTAACTCGCGCTTCCGGCAAAGCGGCAAACAAGTCGCGGATATAAGTAAATAAGCCAGTATACGTCGCAGGGTTAGAACGGGGAGTCCGACCAATCGGCGATTGATCAATATCAATAACTTTATCAATATGTTCTAAGCCGCTAATCTCTTTATGTCGGCCTGGTTCAGTTTTAGCGCGATAAAATTTCTGAGTTAAGGCATTAGCTAAAATATCGCTCATTAAAGTTGATTTGCCGCTTCCGGAAACGCCAGTTACAACTACTAACTTATTCAGAGGAATCTCTACGTCAATATTTTTTAAATTATGTTCGCTGGCACCAATAATTTTTATAGATTTCCCGTTGCCATTTCTGAATTTTGCCGGCATTTTTATTTCTTTTTTACCGCTCAAATAAGCGCCAGTAACGGATTCTGGACTTTCTTTAATATCATGAGGCGTCCCCATAAATAAAATTTCCCCGCCATATCGGCCGGCACCGGGACCAATATCAATCAGCCAATCAGCGGCCAGAATAGTTGAGGCATCATGCTCAACAACAATAACCGTATTTCCATTATCTCTTAAATTTTTTAGAGTATGAATTAATTTATCATTATCACGTTGGTGCAAGCCGATTGACGGCTCATCAAGAACATAAAGAACTCCTGTTAAGCTTGAGCCAACCTGCGAAGCTAATCTAATTCTTTGCGCTTCACCGCCAGATAATGTTGCCGCGCTGCGACTTAGCGTCAGATAGTCTAAACCAACATTAGTCAAAAATTCTAAATTTTTAATCACTTCTTTGACAATCGGTTCAACTATTAAAGAATTACCATTAAAAATACTTTCGTTCTTAGACCAATCAGTTAAAGTATTTTTTAATTGTTGCAAGCTATAATTTGTAATATCAATAATGGACAGATTATTTATTTTAACTTCTAGGCTCTCGGGCTTTAAACGAGCTCCTAAACATCTTGGACAGAGCGAAACGCGCATAACCTTTTCTATTTCCGTTTTAACAAAACTAGATTTCGTCTCTTGGTATTTTTCATCTAAATATTTTACTAAGCCGTTAAAGTCTTTATCGCCGCGTAAAATAAGTTTTCTTTCTTTATCGCCCAGATCTTTAAGAGCAGTATTTAAAGAAAAGTTATTACGAGCCGCTAATTTTTCTAATTCACTCATTAAACCATTACCATTTAAACTATTGCATGATAGCGGCCTGATTGCCCCCTCAGAAATACTTAAATTAAAATTAAACAATAAATTTTCATCAATTTCTGCCTTAGTCCCTAATCCGCCGCAATACGAGCAAGCACCTTGGCCGGAATTAAAAGAAAATTCTCGCGGCTCTAATTCCGGGCGACGATAATCGCATTTGGGACAGGTGAAAAATCTTTCTAATTTAACTGATTTAACCTCACGGCCGCGAACGGTCTTAGAAGTTTTCTTCTCTTCATTAGATTTTTTTAATTTAACTTGGCAATGCGGACAATACGGCGTTCCGCAACGCGCATATAAAAGGCGTAGATAATCATAGATTTCCGTAATAGTCCCAACCGTGGAACGAGGATTATGGCCAACCGTTCTTTGATCAATAGAGATGGCCGGAGAAAGACCTTCAACCAAATCAACATCGGGCTTGTCCATTAAACCGACGAACTGGCGAGCATAAGAAGACAGGGATTCAACGTAACGACGCTGCCCTTCAGCATAAATAGTATCAAAAGCTAATGAGGATTTGCCGGATCCGGATAAACCGGTAATCACGACTAATTTATCGCGGGGAATGTCTAAATCAATATTTTTTAAATTATTCGTACGTGCACCCCTAATCTTAATAAACTTCTCCATATTATTATATTCAGCGATGTTAATAGAAATTAGAAATTAATTAAGTTATAGTATAGTCCAAAAAAACAAAAAAAACAAGACCGCAATCAAACAGCCCTGCTATATTTATAGAAATATATAAAATGTTAAAAAATTGGATAAAAAAGCTTAAAAATCATAATTAATAGTCTGTCCCAATATTTTAGTTTTTTTCCTGGCGATTCAAAAATAATTGATTCTTTTTTCCAATGCTCAATAATACGGTTTAGATCGTTAACCAAATCTTTTTGACGAAAGAAAACGCCGGCTTCCATATTCAGGTTAAAAGACAAAATATCCATATTCTGCGAACCGATAATACCCTCCTCAGAATCAATCAACATAATTTTGGCATGATTCATCCGCGGCATTAAATAAAACTTCACCCCTAAATCGGTTAAGCGGCAAGAATTCAAATAATTTATTTTATTGATCGGTTTTATATCGGTGTCGGCCGGGATAATAAGTTCAACACTTACTCCCCGATGAATAGCCTGATCAAATAAGGCGATAAGCCAGCGGGGCGGCAATAAATAAGGGGTAACTATTTGAATTGAGGTCTTAGCGGCAACAATTTTTTCTCTATAATAATTATTTAAATAATATCTTTTTGTTGATAAGCCAAAATTATCCGTAATCCAAGATTTAATCTTTTGCGATAAAGGTAGGCGACTAAATTCTAAAATTGAATCTTTTTTCCCACCAACCATCTTATAGGCGTAAGCAAAAGACTGTAAAAGAGGCTGGACTATCCGGCCACTGACTCTAATCTGCAGATCAACCCAATGACGAATATTTTCTTCTATATTAACCCCACCAATAAAGGCGGTTTTATTATCAATAATTAAGATTTTCCGGTGCGTGTGTCTAAACCAGCGGCTGAAGTAAATAAATTCAACGCCGGCTAGTCGCATCTCTTTAACCGATTCATCTTTAAGAGCTGCACTACCATAAGCATCGGTTATAATAACAATCTCTAGGCCAGCCTTAGCTTTCGCCTTTAATAATCCCCAGAAGTCATGAGTCGTCTGTGTATCATCCAAAAAAATATACATTTCTAAATAAATGGATTTTTGCGCCGCGCTCATTGCCTTATACATACCGTCCCAGGCTTTCTGTGAAGTTGTATATAATTTATATTTCATAGCCATAATTATAGCATAAAATAAGGATTTTTCAATAAAAACCGGACAAAAACATCATGAGCACTCCTGGACTTAAAAACTAAATAATATTAAAATAATAGAACCCTAAATTAAAGTAAAATAAAAACTAAATATATGTTCAATAATAAATTAGATACTAAAAAACTGCCTCGCAATGTTTGGATAATGGGGCTGGTTAGTTTTTTTAATGATATTTCTTCGGAAATGGTTTATCCGATCGTCCCAATATTTCTTAAAACAGTTCTCGGCGCTCCGGCGACTGTAATCGGCCTGATTGAAGGCATCGCCGAATCAACCGCCAGCTTATTAAAATTAATTTCCGGCTGGTTATCTGACCATCTGAAAAAAAGAAAAATTTTTGTCGCCTTTGGCTATGGCTTATCCGGTATTTCTAAAATTTTAATCGGCTTAGCCCATACTTGGCCTTTTGTTTTATTCGCTCGCTTCATTGATCGCTTCGGGAAAGGGACTAGAGTCGCTGCTCGTGATGCCTTAATCTTAGAAAGCGTTAACCCAGAAGACCGCGGCCGCGCTTTCGGGCTGCATCGGTCGCTTGATAGTTTGGGCGCTGTTTTCGGTCCTCTGCTAGCCCTGCTACTTATCGCTGTTTACAATAACAACTACCCAAAAATTTTCTTCATTGCCTTTATCCCTTCGCTAATCGGCGTTCTTCTTTTAATTATTTTCGTTAAAGAAAAGAAAAAAGATTTATTAATTAAGGCTGGACCGAAAAAAATAAATTTAAAATTCAAATGGTCCGAGCTTGATAAAAATTTCCGTTATTTTTTAATTGTCAGTTTAAT
>CAIVBF010000141.1 GCA_903904095.1 uncultured bacterium
GTTGGATGAATATAAAAATGAATTTAAAAAATTAAATATACAATTTTTGACTATCCATTCTTCTAAGGGTCTAGAGTCCGACTATGTAATCATTCTAGACGTTGTTTCGGGAAGGAGCGGATTTCCTACCGGAATCGATGATGATCCAATTCTAAATATTGTACTAAGTGAGGATGAATATTATCCGCATGCCGAGTGTGATTGAATTCAATTGCCGTCTTGGTGATCCGGAAGCTCAAGTTATTCTGCAGTTAATTGCCGGCAATCTTTTCTACGCTCTCTGGTGGGCTGCTCATAATCTCCTGAACTTTAATTTGGGGATGTATAGTTCAGCCGCCGCCTTCGTATTCAAAGTTGCTAAAGGCTATCCCGGGGAATATGAGCGGAATAAGATCATCAATCTTGGCAATGAACCTTCGTCTTGCGACATTGTTCACGCCGGCACAAAAATTGATGAGCAGGGAAATCTTGTCACTAATGGCGGGCGAGTAATCGGCGCGCTTGGTGTAAGTTCAAACTTATCTAAAGCTGTTAAGGCCGCTTACCAAGGTCTTGATGTTATCAGCTTTGAGGGCGAATTTTATCGCCAAGATATCGGTAAATTCTAACGGAAATTAATCCGTGTAAAATGGAGGGTGGCTATGAATTTAGCTACCCTCTTTAAATATAAATCGCATTTTGCTAATATTGACAAAATCATTAATTAATGATAAAATTTTCAAGGTTAGCTACTTTCCTAAAATAGTAGATATAGGGTGAACAGAGAAACTCCCAGAATGCCGCATGGAAGACAAAATTATCTCATTTGCTTGTTAATGTCTAATAATAAGCTAGTCCTCAAGTACTTGGACAATAAACCGTACGTTAAAAAGTTGAATAGTATAAACAAAATTGCCAGGATGAACCTGGAAAGGATTTTCAAGGATGAGAACGATTTTAACAAGATCATTTTCTCCAAGAAGGAATTTGATTTTGAGAAAAAAGTGCTGATTACCAAAGATCTTGATTCTAACGGATCTTACCCTGGTTTTGGGGTATTAAATTCTAAGGACATTGATTCTAAAAAAGTTGTTCAGTATTACATCTGGGGCCTAAGGCTAGGTTTACCGGAAATTCCGATGTTGCCTGGGACAAAAACAATGGCCGAAAGAATTATTGAGGAGGAAGAGAAAGGATGTTGGATGATGAACAAAAAGAATCCAAGCCACTTCGTTGAAGAACGAATTGTGGACGAGCACCTTGGCTACCCAATCTCTGAGATTACGGTTTACCGTATTTCAGATGAACAATGGAAAAAATTTGCTGACGAAGTGATTGGTAACTACGATTTAATTTAATTAATAACCCTAAAATTTTTTTTAATGCCTGTAATTATTGTTTATGGAATCTCCGAACAAATGAGTCGGAGGTTAGAGGAATTTACTGACGCTCTTATTGATACAGCGGCACATTCAGTCGCCGAGTTAAAGCTTGAGACATCTGACGTCTCCTGCTTCTATCCCAAGGATTGGATGCCCAAAGGCCTTGGCGAGGAATTAATCATTTTCGTTGACGGTTTATTTGATAAACCGGAACGGACTGAAGAGCTAAGAAATAGATTGGCTGAGGCGATAACGCAAACAGCCCATAAATTTTATCCTCAGACTGGTTTGATTGAATGCCTCGTCCGTCCCTTTGATGTCAATCAGGGATTCTGCAGCGTCAGAAACATCAAAAAGAGCAAAGCGCCACAATTTCCTGAAACGCTTGGCATCGGTGGCTATTCAAAAGAAGAATTAATTCATCTTATTCTTGACCATGGCTGTACAATTGCGCCACAAGCATTGTCGCTTATCTCTCTGGAAGAATTTGTTACTTCAACTGAAAAGAAAATCGTTAAGCTTTGCCGTAAGACCGTGGCCGAAATGGGCTTCACTGGAGAATGGACGCCGTGGTCTAAAATCAAAACATGGATTGAGGAACATGGTCAGTTGTGTGACAACGAACTCGCTTTAAGGCTTAGAATTCTCTATCGTGAGCAGCCGGTTGATGAAGAGCTGTTCGTTGCGAATAAGTTCCAATTTTTCCGTATTACAAATTTTGCTGGACAAAAGTCCTTATTCCGTAACGGAGTAGATGGATTCCAGTCCAGCTTAATTTTACGAGAGGAAGATTCTTCTGAGGATGATACTGCTGTATACTGTTTATATAACGAATTCGTTTACTGCGAAAAATAATCGTTAAAACGATTCGTTAGAAAAACGCAAAAGATTTGAGGGTAAGTGTTTTTATACACTTACCCTCTTTTTATTCTCAAATTAATATAATATCGTTAATCTTTAAAATTAGTGTATAATACTTATAGTATTATTTATTTTTAA
>CAIVBF010000142.1 GCA_903904095.1 uncultured bacterium
AAATTATGAATAATTATGATTTGAATATCGCGTACTCTGAGGCAATAAGCAAAGACGAGGAGGCCATCAAACATTTATTAAAAAGCCTAAAAGGAGATTGGGCTGAATTTAATATAGAGAGATTCTATTTAGCAAAAAACAAAAATATCGTCATCGGCTGTATTAGAACTAAAATATTTGAAGACGGATTTTTAGAACTAGCGAGTCTGGCCGTGGATAAAAATTATCAACATCAAGGAATCGGCAGCGCGCTGATTAAAGAGTTATTATCAAAAGAAGAACACCGACCAATTTTTCTTTTAACATCATCTGATAAAGAAAATTTCTATAAAAAATTTGATTTTAATACTATTGAGCCATTAGATCTTCCCAATGAATTTAAAAAAGAATATAGCAAAATAATAGCGATGCCATTTACTAAAGATTTAAAAGTTATAGCGATGGCTATAAAATAAATAATTTTCACCATTTTAATAAATTACAAAATACTTAATTAGCCAGAATATTTTATAATATAATTATGCATAAATACGAATTGTCTAGAATTGGTAAAAAGTCTACCATGGCCGATATTATTTTAGGCGGCCAAGACGGACTGGTTAATGTCTTAGGGGTTATCCTCGGCGTTTCGGCAGCGACAAGTAGTCACAAGGTAATTATTGCTGCGGGTATGGCTGCCACTTTTGCTGAAAGCATCTCAATGGCGGCAGTCGCCTTAACATCTAAAATGACTGAGCGCGATCATTATTACTCAGAATTAAAACGTGAGCAACGGGAGATTGAAGAAATGCCCAATCAAGAAAAAGCGGAGATACGGGAAATCTATAAACTTAAGGGCTTTAGAGGAAAAATACTAACCGATATTGTAAATCATATCACGAGTAATAAAGAGCAGTGGACAAAATTCATGATGAAAGAAGAATTAGAACTAACAGAGATAAAAAACAAAGATATTTATATCGGCAGTTTCGTGGTTGGCTTTTCGGCTCTGGTCGGTTCATTTGTCCCACTGACGCCATTTTTTCTTTTATCCATTCACTCAGCCGTCATCTGTTCACTAATCGTGTCGGCCATTGTGTTGTTGTTTATCGGTATATATAAAGCCAAGGTCACGGTTGGCAACCCGCTCAAAACTGGGATACAAATGGTTTTAATCGGAATGGGCGCTGCTCTAGCCGGCTATTACATTGGGCATTTGTTCGGACAATAATCACCAAAAAAAGCCGTCTACTACAAAAACACACCAAATTATTGGTGTGTTTTGTTGTATGGTCTTAAAGTACAACATTTCTGAAAATATTAATGGATTGTTGCCGAAACCAGAGAGTAGGAGGAGGTTTTGAGATATATTGACAAATAACGATATATATGATATAATTAAGTCATTAGTAGTTCATTAAAAATATTAATTTTTAGGCCAAAATTTACTGGATTATCTTAATTTTTTTAGGCGAAAAGATTGGGATAATCCAATAAATTGTTAACCTTTAAATTATAGGCAATGAAAAAAGAAAAGAACAAAAAAATCGAAGAGATTAACACTCTTAGAGAACTGTCTGAATTATTAGACAAATCTCCCTACTGTGACAGGAATGAAATTTTAAAAAAAATGCTTCAGCTCGCATCTACTAAAAGCGAAGTTGACGAGGTTGAAGAAAGAAATGATTTCATTCTGATAGACAATCTTATCCCAATAAAAAGAGTTGAGATTGCTATTACTGCCGAAGAAATTGATGATATTTTTCTAAAGTTACTAAAGACTAATGAATCTTGGGCTTTAGAAAAATGGATGAGTCTTGTTAAAACTGTTAAGGAGGCAAAAAGAATTAATTATGTAGCTATTTATTACACATCCGGTCTACCGATAGCTCAAGAAATTACCGAAAGATGTGAGGCTATATTTATGGAAGCAGTTAATACAGTTACGACGATAGAGGAGTTAAAAGAAATCGCTGAAGACAATTATAAAACTTCAGGCAAAGCAGCTAACAAAAAATGGGATAGACTTTCTTTGAAAGAAGTGGAAGTTACCACAACGGATGATGAATTAAAAATCGCTAAAGAAAGATCTCGTGTCTGTTCACAGGCATGGTACATAGCCAGTAAGAGACTTAAAGCGAATGAACCAGTGAAACCCTTTCCCTGGTTGTAGAAAAGACAACACAAAAACTTACATAAGTAAGTACGCCTCAGATTGCATTATGCGACCTGGGGATTTTTTTTATCAAAAAATAGGCTATTAACCTATTTTAAAAGTGTAGTCCCTAGGGGAATCGAACCCCTGTTAACAGGATGAAAACCTGACGTCCTAACCACTAGACGAAGGGACCAAAAAAATTAAATAAAAATTAAGGGCATTCCTTAATATCAAGACTATTTTATATATTTTTAAAAATATTGTCAATCTTAAAATTTTATGAGAAATATCAATAAAAAGATAAACTTGATTAAAAACTAATTAAAAGTTAGTATTTATAGAGTAATTGAATAATCAAATGATAAAAATAAGGGCAAAATATATCCTTGGGATAGAAAGTAGCTGCGACGAAACCGCCGCCAGTATTGTTAAAGTTGAGAAAATATCCGGCCAAGTTTCGGTTTTGGCCAATATTATTTCCTCCCAAATTGAAATACATAAAAAATATGGCGGGGTCGTCCCCGAAATCGCCGCTCGTGAGCATGTTTTAAATATATTACCGGTTATTAATGAGGCTCTAGAGAAAGCTAAAATAACGGAAAAAGAAATTGACTTAATCGGCGTAACTAAGGGCCCTGGTCTTATCACTTCCCTAATTACTGGGTTAGAAACAGTTCGCGCTTTATCATTTGCCTGGAATAAACCGGTTCTAGAAATAAATCATATTGAAGGGCATATTTATTCTAATTTTATAAATCTTACTGAGCCGATTAAATTTCCAGCCATTATTTTAACTGTATCGGGCGGTCATACAAATTTAGTTTTAATGGATAAAAATCAAAAAATAAAAATCATCGGCGAGACTTTAGATGACGCGGCCGGGGAAGCTTATGATAAAGGCGCGAAGATGCTTGGACTTGGCTACCCGGGCGGTCCGATAATTTCTAAATTAGCAAATGAATTTAAAAATAATCATCAATTATCCGATTTAGAATTACCGCGTCCGATGTTAAATACCCCAAATTTTAATTTTTCTTTTTCTGGTTTAAAAACATCGCTATTATATAAATTACAAAAAGATAAAAACTGGAAAAAGAGACAAGCCGAATATTGTTTTGCCTATCAAGAGGCAATTATTGAAATCTTAATTAAAAAAACAATTAAGGCCGCAAAAAAATACGAGGCAAAAACGGTAATGCTTTCGGGCGGTGTTAGCGCTAATGAAGAATTAAGAACTAAAATGGCCGAAGCGGTTAAAACAAATTTTCCAAAAGCAAAATTCTTAGTACCGGAAAGAGAATATACAACCGACAATGCGGCGATGATTGCTACCGCGGCTGCATATCTCATTAACAAAAGAAAAACAGCCCCTTTCAATAAACTAAAAGTTGAGCCTAGTTTACAACTTAAATAAGATAGGTTAAAATTCAAATAATCATAAAAAGCAAAACGGCTGGATGGCGAAGTGGTCTAACGCTGCAGTTTGCAAAACTGCCATTCGTGGGTTCGACTCCCACTCCAGCCTCACAAAAAAAGAAGTCCCGTTACTGAATAAGCAACGGGACTTTTTTATAAGCTACCTTTATAACTAGTTTTTGATACACCAGTCATAAGCGTTTTGTGTCATTTTCATCCATGGCGAGGCAAGCAAATTTTGCTTCCATTCTTCGGGCATATAGGCCCACTGCCATTTTAGGAATGCACGTTCCGGGTGAGGCATCATTGCGAGATGTCGCCCGGTTTCGTCGCACAGAGCAGTCACTCCTTCCGCGGATCCATTTGGATTAAATGGATAAGCATCGGTTGGCTCACCGGAATCATCAACGTACCGAATCGGAGCAAACTTTTTCAGCTGGCTCCAATTAATCCGATTGCAAACGTGCAAGAGTCCCTCACCATGAGCAACCCAGATACCGAGAACCGAACCGGCCATCCCTTTGAGCATGATCGCGGGACTATCAAAAATTTTGACAGTCGCGAATCTTGATTCAAAGCGGCCGGATTTGTTTCTGACAAATCGGGGTTGATAGTCTCCCGGCAAATTTTTAACCGGAACCCATCCTAGCAACGACGCCAATTGACAACCATTACAAACGCTCAAAGAAAAAGTATCTGAACGAAGATAAAAATCGTCAAACATTTTTCTCAAATCCTGATTGAACAGAATTGTCGCCGCCCAACCTTTAGCCGAATCAAGAACGTCAGCGTAACTAAACCCGCCGACAAAAGCTACTCCGCGAAAATCAGCGAGGTCAACTTTTTTTGTCAGGAGATCCGTCATGTTGATGTCCCAGGCCTCAAAGCCTCCAAGCTCAAAATAAGACGTCATTTCCCTGTCGCCGTTGGATCCCTCTTCGCGGATAATCGCCACTTTGGGGCGATTTTCTGAAGCCGAATCAAGTAGCGCTGAAGGCGCTTCGGGAGTAAATGACAAATGATATTCTGGACCGGTACGACTAAAGATGTTTTTGTTCTCTTCATCGGCCAGTCTCGGATTACACTGTAACCTTTCCAAGTTATAGCTTGTTTCCTCCCAGGTGTCTCGCAAGGCACAGATATCTTCATTTAAAATAAAGCTGTTTCCTTCAATAGGATTCGGCCAGACTGAATTCAGAATAATCTTGTGCGAACGATTCGTCTTGCCCAGTACATGGCAATGAAGTAAATCAAAATCATTACTCAAATGCAATAACTTTTTGATCTTGTCTTCATTCTCAGGTAAATACTCAATTAGCCATCCCGCCTCTTCGGCAAACAAATAATCCAGGTGCCGCCAAGACGCACACTTAATCTCGCCAATAAATCCACAGTTGCCAGCAAATAGCATTTCCAAGAGACTAACAATTAATCCTCCATCACTAATATCGTGACAAGATAGAATTAAATCATCCTGGATCAGCTTTTGAAGATTCATAAATGTTGAAGCCAACAATTCTGGATCTTCAATATCCGGACAATCGTTACCAATCTGCCCATAAACTTGAGCCAGGGCCGAGCCGCCTAAACGACGTCTACCGCAGGCTAAATCTATATGCATAATCTTGCTTTTACCCGGATACTTAATATCTGGCGTCATGACCTTGGTGATATCTGGCACAGTACAATAAGCGGAGACCACCATTTCCATTGGTGATTTTACCAACTCATTTTTCCCATCAGGATGATTAACCTTGGTTGCCATAGACAGAGAATCCTTTCCTCCATCAACGGCCATTCTAATTCTTACCATGAAATCACGCATTGCTGTTGCCGCTCTATACATCCGACTTCCCTCGCCGGGTAACTTCGGGGCGGCCATCCAGTTGACTGAACATTTGATATTACCGATATCACTGATCAAAGCACAACCCATATTAGTCAAGGCTTCCGCTACAGCCATTCTGGCTCCCGCTTCCGGATTAACTAACATTTTAATTGGCTGTTCACCGATTGATGTCGCTGCCCCAGAATACAAACCAAGATCATTTACGAAATGACTTTGAGCAACAACAGCTATGTCCGATACTGTTAATTGCAGCGGACCACAACATTGCTGTTGAGCAATCAGACCAGTTACACTTCGGTCGCCTTTGTTGGTTAAAAACCTTTTTGAACCAACTGACAAAAGTCTCAGGACTCTCTTTAAAGCATCGTTGGCAATCCGAAGATTTTGAGGCAAATCAAGAGGCCTTAGTTCTAATGGAATATCGTCAGATGAAAAAGTTTTTTGCGGCATGCCGCCCAAAACCGATTTAAGTTCCATCTGCACTGGAGTAGCTTTGTAGCCATCCGCGCGAGTATATCTGGCATCGCAAACTGTAAAAATCCCATCGCCAGTTACCTGGCCAAGAATTTCACAGTTTACTTTTTCACGATCGCAAATATCCCGAAAAGATTCTAAATTATCAGACCATATGAGGATCCCATTCCTCTCCTGGAATTCACAAACCCAGGTTTCCAGAACTGATAAAGTCGGATCTCCGGAATTAATATTGCAAATTTCAACCCAACCACCAGCATGTTCAACTAATTCCTTTAGGACATTAGCCGGACCGCCAGCCCCTTGGTCATGGATACTAACAATCGGATTTTCATTCCCCATTTCAATACAAGACCGAACAACCCTGTTCATCTTCTGTTCCATTTCCGCGTCACCGCGTTGAACAGCGTTGAAATCAAGATCAGCTCGGTTTTCACCTTGCATGAGTGAAGAAGCAGCTCCACCGCCGAAACCAATCCGATACGCCGGACCACCGATTTCAATAATCAGCATTCCTTTGTCCGCATCTTGTTTCTGAAGATGTCGCTCATCAATCTGTCCGATACCGCCGGTAAAAAGAATTGGTTTTAACCACTCCCGTCTTTCACTGTTTGGCAAATAAGAAGCGCTAGCCCTGGTAAATCCGAGAATAACCGGTTCGCCAATCTCATTCCCATATCGCGTTGTTCCATCGGAACCGCGAATAAGGATGTCTTTCGCGCTTGCTAAGTTTTCCGGATATAAATCCTTCTTCTCCCAAGGCAATTGATAGTCGTCAAGATTCAAATTTCCAACGGCATAGCCAACCGTCCCGGCCAACATTAAGCCACCACGTCCAGTTGCCTGAACATCACGGATTCTCCCGCCGGTTCCAGTTTGCGCGCCAGGAAATGGCGCAACCCCAGTTGGAAAATTGTGAGTCTCAGCCGTAAACAAAATGTGGTAAGTCAATTTCTCCTTTTTGAATTTAGATGCCCGCCCTGGTTCATCAGGGATTAGCGTCCAAATATCATAACCCTTAATGGCGCTAGAGTTATCGTTGAAAGCGATAACACTGTTGCTCGGATTAGCCGAGAGCGTTGACTTAACAATCTCCATAAGTGTCTCTGGCATCTCCACGCCATTAATGACTTGCCTCCCCTTAAAATACCCATGGCGAGAATGTTCGCTATTGGCATTATTAAGATCCATGATTTCAACGATGGTTGGATTGCGATGACAGCGTCCTACAAAATAATCGTAGTAAGCTTGCTTATCGCGCTCATCCATTGAAGAGCCAGGAATTTGACTAAAGGCCGCAATCCCAAGCTGCATTAGCGGAACCTCATAAACCTCTTCCGGACTCTGTCCTGTCTCAAAAGTTTCAAGCGGTTCCGGATAAATTACCTCGGTCATCCGATCACAAGAAACACTTTTGCCGACCGATCTTCGCGACATTTCCAAACGTGTCACCTTGTTTACGCCGCAGCTTCTTAAAATTGAAAGAGCATTAGTATTAAAGGGTGTCGCAAAATTTAATCGCGGACCAATTTCAATAATCGGCTTTCCAAAATTTTTGGCAATACCTAACAAGAAAGTCTTCACAGACAATCCTTCCGGCTCAAAGGTCTCAGTCAGGACCCAGCAAATGATTTTCATTTCTTTAGCATTCAATGGTTGCGAAACCTCTAAATTGAAACAGATCTCTTCGTTCGGTGTAATTGAGCGATAAAGATGAAGAACTTTTGATTTTTTTGAATCTCTTGATCCTTTTGAATTTGTGCTCATTTTAATCCCTCCTCCACGGGGGCTTCTTTTGATTGGTTAAACTATTTATTTTTATTTTATTATTAAAGTTCATTAAAAATTGATGTCAAAATTTCAATAAATTAAAATTAGGCATCATCACA
>CAIVBF010000143.1 GCA_903904095.1 uncultured bacterium
ATGGTACAGACATGGGCGTTCCAATCCCGCTGATCACGCATGGTTTCGTCACCGCCCGCCCCATTTCCGAAAAAACCAAAATTAATGAACTTATCAAATAGTAAAGAGGACATGTGGGTGAGCAAGGTTACTCCGAGCGCTAAACTCAAATACTTATGGATCATCCAAGCTTTAACCGGATTAATATATTTATAAATATAGCCGGTCGTCATTCCCGTCCCTAAAAAAACAATTAAGAACATTAAAAGATAGGACGTTATTCCGGCCGATCTAGTTATGAACCAAGGAATACTGCTAATCATATTTGTTTATATTTATTATTTTTAAGATATAAGTCAGCTCTTTTTGAAAAAATTATATTATTGTTTTTTGTAAAAATTATACAAGCCGAATCAGATTCTTTCTCTATAAATTCTAGTCCAGCCTCTTCGCCTAAAATAAGGACTGTCTTAGCATAAATATCCGACCGAGTCGCACTAGAAGATATGACCGTAACTGATAAAATATTGTTTAAAACCGATAGACCGGACTTAGGATCTATTATATGATTCCATTGAAAATTATTTTTTACCCCGCTACGCTCGGCTATTCCGGAACTGGCGATTCCTAATTTTTTACCACCAGTATTAACAAAAAAAATATTTTCTTCTGGTTTATAGGGATTCTGAATCGCAACATCCCATCCCTTGCCATCTTTCTGATTGCCAGTTGCTAAAATATCGCCGCCGGCCGAAATTAAAAAATTTTTGATCTCCGAAAAAACTGTCTTACTTAAATTATCAACAATATAACCTTTCCCGATACCGCCGAAATCAACCCTTAAGCCGACTGGCTTAATTACTTTATTCCCTTCTATCTTAACATTACTCATTCTAAAACGTAAACCGAATTCTTTTTTTATTTTTTCTAAATCATTTTTTTTATTTAAAACATTATCTGATTGCCGGCCAATATCTAAAAAATTTTTATCATAACCTATTTTTTCAAGACTGCCGATAACGGTCGGGTCATATATACCGTCCGTCTTAATAAAATAGTTTCTGGCTTCTTTTAAAAGTTCGACCATAGTTTTACTAACTTGCATTTCCGTTATTTCAGAATTGTTAAAGAGAGTTAATTCATTATTTTTAATAAAACGACTAAATCTTTTTTCAAATTTAATAACAATCCGTTCGGCCTCATTTAATATATTCTGTTTTTCGTTCTCGGGAAGAACATAAAATATAATATCAGTCCCCAGAGCTTTAAATTTTCGCCAAATCACAAAAGTATTTTATTAATTTATCTTGCCGGACTAGAGCCGGTGACCGGGGCTGGAGCGGGCGCTTGAGTCGGAATGTACACCGGAGTTGGATCCTGAGGCTGGGGCGTTGTTATAGTCGGAGCGGGCGCAGAAACAGGGATGGAAACGGCGGGCTGATTTGTTACCGTGTTTACAGTCGGAACAGAATTAGGGGTCGGATTTTTGATTTGTACATTACTGGGAATTATTTTTGGTCTTAATGCTTTTGATGCGGGAACGGCATCTGGTGAAATTATTTGGGTAGTCTTCGGAACTGAATTAAGATCAGAGTTGGAATTATTTTTAATACTAGACTTGCTTGGTTTATAGACCAAGCTAAAAAATATAATGAATATAAAAACAGAAAAAACAAGCGCATAAGAAAAATTTCTTAGTCGCGATAAAAATGCCGAATCAGGAATCATAGAAAATTCTTCCATTTTAATTTGATTTCTGGAAACTCCTAAGCTTAATAAATTAGCGACCATGGCCGCCATAAATAAGCTTGGCCCGCAAATAAAAAAAGTTTTGCCTTCAATATTACCGACAAAATCCTTAATTATCTTAGCATCAATTCTTTTATTTATAATATCATTATCTAAAGAATTATTAGCCTCATCAGTAAAAGAAAAAAGAGCTGATATATTTGAGTTATTTTCTTTAAGATTTTTTATCTCATTATAAAAAGTGGCATTGCTCTTTGTTCTGGCACTGTAAATCAAGGATAACTTATTATTTAATCTCAAATTACTAGCATAACTTAAAGCGCTGAAAAAGGGAGTAATTCCTATCCCACCAGCCAACATAACTGAATCTGAATATTTATTTTCATCATAGCAAAAATTTCCATAAGGTCCGAAAACACTTAATTCATCGCCGACTTTTAAATCCAAAAGACCTTTGGTAAAAGATCCCTGAATTTTAATACCAAAAATAATTGAATCGGTCTTATCTGGGGAACTGGCGATTGAAAAAGCGTGTTTATCTTCAATTTGCCCCTTAGCGTTACGATAAGAAATCATCGCGTATTGCCCGGGACGAAAATCAAAAACCGGCCGCCCATTTTTATAACCGGCCTCTAAAATAACTTGATCTGAAGATGGTTGGTAAATTTTTTTAATATAATATCTATATTCCGACATAAAAAGTAATTTTTAATCTTTTTTAATTGTTTAGACTATGCAGCCCATTATTACATAATACATTATAACCTTTATTAATACGCTCGGCCACTAAATATCTTCAATAACCATGATTTTAATGATTAGGCAATCATTTAATATATTAAAAAAATCCCCGGAAACTATGAAGTCCCAGGGATTGATATACGAAGTACTAAGCTAATACTGTTGTGAAAATGGTAACGGCGGCCCACTCCAGAATTTATCTGGCGGACCGGCGTAATCAAATTCAAAAGTAGTCTGATCGGACTTTATATTGCGCAAAATATTTTCATACAAAGCACTCATAAAACCATTCAAATATCGCTTAGAAAAAGTTTCGGCTAGCGGCTTATATTCAGAAACTTTTGAAATCATCAAAAGTGACGTTGTTCTGACGAGCACAATTCTGAATATACGCATTGGCAACTCGGATTTTCTAGAACAAAAAACTTCCAGTTTCTTCCCTTTAAATTTTAAAGAAATTTCAAAAACATGTTCAGCCATCTCAATAATTTTTTAAGTTAACATTTCAAAATCCTGGTGCTTGAACGAAGAAAAATCGCGTCCCGATTTCTTGTTTGGCTAAAAATCTTTTTTCCGCATTAAGGGCCGCGCCATCCCAAGACCAAGAATCATGGTTCATGTACCAGCCAGATTCATTTATTTCAAAAATAAGGACGTGGCGTTGCAATGAGTTGTCAAACATAGAAATGATAAACATATTCTTATTGCCATCCTCCTTAAAAATCTTTTTCTCCGGATACATGGAATGCGCCTGAATAAGCGTAACGATAAGTCTTAGATATTCATCTATTGTTTTAGTGCCGCGCTTAATTTGACTAAAATCTTCTTCCTCGTTGATTTTGTCAAAACTCAGAAAAGTTCCTTTACAGGCTAACTCTCCTTGTTTCAATCTCATCGTGAAGAAATATTTAACCGAATTATCACTTGGCCGGAGCATTGAATGAATGCCAGTTATTGTTCCGCCTATTGTTAATTTGTCGGTTTCAACTATCAAAGCCCTGCCAACAAAAACATCTTCCTGAATCTTTTTTACTATTACTTCCATTTTAATTTGTGTATTGGTTTATATTTGTTAAAAAATTTTTAAAGAACTGTAATAAAAAAATATAGCATAAAGCTATATTTCTGTCAATATCAGCAAAATTAAACAATTCTCCTATTTTATTTCAATTAATTGATTATTCTTTACCTGAAAATATCGGGAAACTCCGACTGATGGAGCAACGGTCATTGCTTCGTTAATTTTTCTGTCCGCATAATTTACAATAATCTTCCCTTCTTTTATTTCGGTAGTTTGCGGAGCAATTCTATCGCCCAATAGTATTGCGTTAGTCCCTTGATAACCATTATCATTTCCTAAGGCTGCAACCACATAATAAAAAGTTCCACTTCCGCCATCATTTTGTGTTAGTAAAAAGGCAACATCTTCTTTCCCGTCATTATTAAAATCGCCCTTAACATCATTACCGAAATAGCGAGTTATCTTTTTTGAACTAGAACTAGGAATCATTTCTAATTCCGAAGAACCATCCTTTAGAGTGACGGGCTCGGAATCAATTAAATAAGTAGCGTCCTTTGAATCTATTTTGCCGCCCGTTTTTATATAAATATCGTCGTTAGTAAAATTAAATTTATATATTCCTAAAATAACAACAAAGGCAATTAATACTAAAATAGCGACGACGCCGAATAAAAACATTTTTTTCATAGATTTTATATAATTTTATTTTTTACATTTTAAACTTTATCATATTATTCAAACATTGACCAAGCCTTAATATTATTCTAATATAATTAGTCCACTAAATTGAACTTTAAAAATTATGCGCATATATGAAATATACCCAAGACCCATTGTCCATTAAAGGACGATACCGCCTTTATGCCTTAGAGGTAATAGAAGGTTTATATAAAATCAATAGAACCGGCTGGATTGATCGGGGTGTCAAAAACCCCGAAACGGTCGGCGAACATATTGATGAGTTAATCAATATGGCTCAGCGTCTTTTTCCTAATATACCGGGATTAACACGAATGATAAAGATTCATGATTGGCCCGAGTATGACAAAAAAGTAGGCGATCGCAGAACAGATAAATATTGCCCTAGAAAACATCGCTATACAAAAGAGGAAAAAAAGGCGGCCGAACTAAAGGCAATGAAAAAAATCTGTCTTAAACTCGGGCCTTACGGGGATTCTATTTTAGAACTCTGGCTAGAGTACGAAGAAGGAAAGACTGAAAGGGCTCAAATTGCTTTTCAACTTGATAAACTGCAAGTTGATCTAAAAGCAATTAAATACCAGCTTGCCGGCAAAACTGTTTCAGCAAAAGAATTCATTGAATTAAATCGGGACAAAATAACAATCCCTATTCTCAAAGAAATGCTTGAAGATGCTGAAAAATTATTATGGAAGAACACTTAACAAAAAAAGCTAAAAGATGAAACCAAATGTTCTTATTTTTGCCTCCGGCACTAAAGACGGGGGCGGATCAGGCTTTGAAAATCTGATCAAATGCGTTAACAACGAGCAGCTGCACGCCAATATAGTTGGGGTAGTATCTAACCATAAAAATGGCGGTGTTACTGAGAAAGCTAAAAGGCTAGGCATTCCTTTTTATTATGACCTCGGTCCTTGGACTGCGGAAAAATATCAGGAGATCGCTGCAAAATCGGGAGCTGATTATTTCGCTCTATCGGGTTGGATGATAAAAATAAAAGGATTGGACTTGAAAACAAAGTTCAGTCCAAAAACTGTTTTCAACATTCACCCCGGTCCCCTTCCTTACTTCGGCGGTAAGGGTATGTATGGCCACCATGTTCACGAAGCCGTTTGGGAAGCTTATCAAAACGGTTTAATCGTCAACACGGAAGTAACCATGCACTTCGTAGACGAGGAATTTGATCGCGGTCCGACTTTTTTCAGACTAAGGATCCCAATTGAAGGAGTCCGTAACGCCGATGAGCTCGGATCGCTCGCAAATCATTATGAGCATATCTACCAGCCGATGATAACCAATCTGGTTGTTAATGGATTAATCTATTGGGACGGGATTAACCCGGAATCGCTAATCTTCCCCGTGGTCTATAAAATAGATCACGATACTACGTAAAAAATATTTACAGCAAAAAAGGAGCTCAGTTTATCACGAGCTCCTTTTTCATATAAATTTTATGTTTTAATTATTTTTTTTCTTTATTTGAATAACAATAAATTATTGTACCGACATTTATTAAAACAAAAGCTATTAGAGATAACATCGGTAGAGAAATAAAACCCGATAACTGGCCGCTAGCGACACATGGTGTTTCTAATGAACAGGTTGTAATTTTTTCTTGAATAATCCCAAGTCGCAATAAATTATGATAAAAAGAAATTCCTAATCCCAATAAAGAAAATGGCAAAACAAGATAATTTAAATATTTAATTTTTTTCCAAATACAAACTCCGATAATAATAACCAAAGGATACATTAAAATTCTTTGATACCAGCATAATAGACAAGGGGTTAATCCTAAAATAAGACTGGCGTATA
>CAIVBF010000144.1 GCA_903904095.1 uncultured bacterium
GCCATTAAACGGATACCAAGCTACAAGTCCACTGGTTGGGATTTGACCGAATGTTATGCTCATTCCTAAGAGCATCATTAAGAGAGTAAATAATTTTTTCATTTTGTTTGTCGAAAAAAATTTAATTAAACGTAAGACGACCTTTTCTTTAAAAAAAGCGGACTGGTCCGCTCTTAATTTAAAAATTGCTTACCTGTATAAAATTATAGGCTGTTTTTTCTGAAAAGTCAAGGCTAATTAATGGCTAAAACTAGTCTATAATTCTTTACTATTGACAAAATTAATATAAAGTAGTATAATATTTTTAGCTAAAAATTAGAGTAATTAGGACATTAAAATAAAAATATTATTTAATAATCAACCAAAAAAAGACCAGCCGAGTAAAGTAGGCGGGCGTAAAAATCGTGAAATTAAAAAGAATATTAGAGAGAACAGACATCTCAGATGATCTTAGAGCGGAGCTTGAAAAATTTCAGGCTGAAAACGAGAAGAAAGTAGCCGAGCTTAAAAAAGCTAACGAGGAGGCTTTAGCCGAAGTAGTTGATCTGAAAAATCAGAATAACGAAAAGGATAAGTTCTTTTCCATTATTGCCCATGATTTACGAGGACCGCTAGGTAACTTCTCGGAGCTGTGTGGAATCTTGATGGAAGATTTACAGGCTATGTCTATCAAGGATCTCCAGGAAGCAGCCAATGCAATGCACTTGTCAGCCAAAAATCTTTTTCAATTGTTGGAGAATCTACTAATTTGGTCTAAGGCTAGGATGGGCTTGACTCAACCAGTTATGAAACCAGTTTTACTTTTGACCATAATTGACAGAGTTGAGAACATGTATCTCCAAGCAGCTAAGAAAAAAGGTTTATCCGTTGTTAAAATAGACGGGGAACTAATGGTGCACTGCGACGAGTACTTAGTGGAAACTGTATTGAGAAATCTTCTGGGAAATGCGGTAAAATATTGCATGAGAGGCGACATAATCACTGTTTCTGCTGAAAGGATGGACAATGAAGTCTTGGTTTCTGTAATGGATACCGGAATTGGCATGAGCCCAGAAATACTTAGAGAGCTTTTCTGCCTGAATTCAAAATCCCAACGACCCGGCACGGACGGCGAGCCAAGCACGGGCTTGGGCTTGCTGCTCTGCAAAGAATTTGTAGAGTTACACGGCGGTCATATCTGGGCTGAAAGCGAAAAAGGGGTCGGTAGTGCTTTTCACTTTACGATTCCCTTATCGTTTGATCATCAGATTTCTGATCGTTAAATATGAAAATTTTGTCCCTTAAGTTTTGAAACATAAGTTTTGAAATTTAGGGGGCTTTTTTTATCTTTAAATTTTATAAGTTAGTATTAAAGCCAGAATTTAGCTACATAAAATAAAAAGCCGACAAAGATAATATTGAAGTATATTCTTTTTAAGAGATTAAGAATATAGAGAATTAGAACCAAGGGATATAGGAGAATTTTTAAGGGGTTTCTAAATATATTATGATTAGCATTTTGTAATAATGATTCGGCGTCGCCGGTTGAAGGGATCGCTTCTAATCCAATAACAATTCCTAAATAAAGCCAAAGCAAATTATAAAAATTTGATACGGCTAATGAATTATAAGGAGGAATTATTCGGGAAAATAAATAAATGGCGAGGACGGAATTAATAAGCAACGGTCCGAAAGAAATAAAAAAACTAGCAATAAAACTTTTTGGTTCGCTATGAGTTACGTAGCCGGCAACCTGCTTAAATTGAAATAAATTTATTTTATATATTCTTATACCAAAAAAAAGGCAGAAAAAAGCATGAGCTAATTCGTGCACCATTACTCCGGGGGCGCCTAAAATCATCAGAAAATAAATTAAAAACATAGGTTTTCTCTTGTAGATA
>CAIVBF010000145.1 GCA_903904095.1 uncultured bacterium
GATCTAATATTAATTATTAAATTGAGCCATTAAGTTTATTTCTGTCTATGAAAATTTTATTAATCAATAACCAGGAACTTAAGGGTGGCGCGGCCGTGGTCGCTAAATCTTTAGCACTTGGTCTTGAGAGAATGGGCCATCAGGTAAATTTTTTAGTGGCGCAAAAAGATAGTTCCGATATGAACGTTGAAACGATACCAACTTCTAAAATTAGAAAGTTCTTTTCTTATCTATTTTCTAACGATATTGATTTTTATAAGACTGATTATATTTTAGATTTAGAAATTTTTAAAAAGGCGGACGTTATTCATTGCCATAATTTAAGCGGCCATTATTTTAACTTGAATACTTTAGAAAAAATTTCTAAATTAAAACCAGTTCTCTGGACTTTTCATGATGCCTATCCTCTTAATCACTATTACGCTCATAATTTTTCCGATGAAGTTAAGGGGGGATTGTTTACCGGCCAAGGTTTTAGCTTTTTAGCGAAGGTATTATGGTATAGAAAAAAATATTTGAAAAGAAGAAAAGTTGCAATTTATAAAAACTCGGATTTTAGTATCGCTTCTCCTTCACAATGGCTTATTGATAAAATTAAAAAAACAGTTTTAAAAGACAAAAAAAATTATTTAGTACCAAATGGTATTGATTTAACTCTGTACAACAATATTGATCGTTCTGAGGCGAGGAAGTCTTTAGGGCTTCCTATTGATAAGAAAATAATTTTATTTATGGCCAATGGTGGGAGTAAGAACCCCCTTAAGGGTTGGAATTATTTTTTAGAAGTAGTTGAAAATTATAGAAACAATCCTAATGTTTTATTTTTAGTTATCGGAGGGGAAGAGATCAAAAATAAATATGAATCAGTTAAATTCATAAAATATTTAACCGACAAAGAAGAAGTTTCTAAATATTATCAAGCTTGCGATGTTTTATTATTCCCGTCTTTGGCGGAGAATTTCCCCTTAGCGGTTTTGGAATCTATGGCTGCTGGAACGCCGGTCTTAAGTTTTAATGTTGGCGGAATTAAAGAGGTTATGGTACATAAAGAGAATGGTTACCTAGCTGAAGAAAAAAATGTTGCCGATTTATTATCTGGTCTTGATTATCTTTTAAATTTATCGGAATCAGAATTAGAATTAATGTCTGAGCGATCAAGAAATAAGATTAAAAATAATTATTCTTTAGAGAAAATGGTAGATAATTATATTAAAGTTTATCAGGAATTAATAAACAAAAAAAATGAAAATCGGAATTAATCTAATTCAATATACGGATGTGCAGGGAATAGAAGTTTTTGCGAAAAATCTTTTATTAAGTTTAACGCGTCAGGGCGCTAGTCATGAATTTATTTTTTTTGTTAATCAGGAGTCGGCTAAGATCTTTAATATAAAAGCTGATAACGTTAAAATTGTCGTTAAAAATTTTAAAAAATTATCTAAGTTAAATCTGATTTCTTATCAGCAATTTGGCTTGATTAGAGATTTAAAGAAAGAAAAAATAAATCTTCTATATTGCCCCTCAACAGCTGCGCCGATTTTTTATAAAAATAAAATAATTACGATTCACGACTGTGCTTCATTACGTTTTAAAGATGAAGCTGGGTTAATTTCCGGGCTTTATCTGAAATTAATATATTTCTCAGCTAAATATTTTTCTCTTAAAGTAATAACTGTTTCTAATTTTGCTAAACAGGAAATAATCAGTTTATTAAAAATCCCCCCTGAAAAAATTGTGGTTATTTTTGAAGGAGCGCCTTTTCTAATTGGTGTTGATGAAAAAAAGTCAGCACTTGCTTTGAGAAAATTTGAGTTAATCAACAAGAAATATTTTTTTTATGTCGGAAATTTACGGCCGCGAAAAAACATCCCGAAGTTATTGGAAGCCTGGGCTTATTTTATATCTCTGCATAAAGATTATTTTTTAGTTATTGCCGGCAAGAATAATAAACAAATAGATGAGGCGCCCTACTTAAAAGATAATGTTATTTTTACCGGCGTTATTAGCGAGGAAGAAAAGACGGTTTTGTACAAAAACTCTTTGTCTCTAGTTTTTCCTTCTCTTTATGAGGGTTTTGGCTTGCCAGTTTTAGAGGCCCAGAGCCTAGGCATCCCGGTTATAACTTCGGATATAAGTTCTTTGCCGGAAGTAGCCGGTGATGGGGCAATATTTGTTGATCCTTGTGACTATAAGTCTATTTCTTTAGGTTTAGAAAAAATTGTTAATTCTTCTTTTCTAAAAACAGAATTAATTAGCGCTGGCTATCAGAATTTAGCCAGATTTTCCTGGGATAAATCAGCCTTATTATTATTAGCTTTTATAAATAACTCTGAAAAATATGATTTTTAAAAAAGTTATTCCCGGCTCAACGAGCCGCCTGACGATAGTGGACCATAGTGAGACCTATGGCCGGCATCTTCTTGATAAAATTATTAGAAACATTAAGGTAGAAAAATGTGTTGATCTTGGTTGCGGCGGCGGTAGCGATTTAACTATTGTTAAAAAATATTATCCCGAAGCGGAGTTGTTCGGTGTGGATTTTGGCCTCTGGAATAGTGATATACTGCAATCCCTAGGAATTAAGCCGCTTGTTTTAAATATTGAAAGCGATAAATTGCCTTTTGAAAATGAGTCCGTTGATTTTATAATCGCCAATCAAGTCTTAGAGCATACTAAAGAAATTTTTTGGATAAATCATGAAATATTTCGCTGCCTTAAGGTCGGCGGAGTATTTTTTATGGGCGTTCCTAAGTCTTATCTTTTCATAATCGGATTTTAATGCTGTTCGGTTATCATCCGACTTCTAGTAAAATGACTTCCGCTCATGTTCGTGTTTTTTCAAAAAAGGACGTTACCTTGTTCTATAAAAATATCGGCTCTTCTTTTTGTAAAATAGAAAAATATTATGGCTCCCAGTTTTATCCTTTTCCAAAATCAATCGCCAGAGTTCTAGCAAAAATTTTTCCGACTTATGCCTTCGCCTCCTTTTATGTAATTAGAAAAACGGCTAAATATAGTCAAGAATTTATAGAATGGCCTAAAAATTCTAAGTTAGAAACTAATTATTTTTTAGGTTTGACTGAATAATATTAATACTATGAAACTCCTGCAAATAAATAAATTATATCCGCCGCATCTGGGCGGGATTGAAAATGTTGTTCGCGATATCGCGGAGAGTTTAGCTCTTGATACTAATTTTAAGTCCGATGTTTTAGTTTGCCAGGAGAAAGGGAAGAAAGCGGTTGAGGAGGTAAATGGCGTAAAGATATATCGTTCCGCTAGTTTCGGCCGCTTATTTAGTATGCCGATTTCTTTTGATTTTTTCCGTTTATTTAAGAAGATAGCTAAAGATTACGATCTTTTATTAATTCATCATCCCTATCCCTTAGCTTCTTTAGCGCGTTTTTTATTTTTAAACAAAAAAAAACCGATTGCGGTTTGGTATCATAGCGATATTATTCGTCAAAAATTTTTAGCCTATCTCGTTTATCCTTTTATTTATTTAGATCTAAAAGCGGCTAAAACTATTTTTGTTTCAAGCCGTCGTTTGGCGGAAAATTCGCCTTTGTTAAAAAAGTTTCTGGATAAATGTTTAGTTATTCCTTTCGGCGTTAGTATGAATGAATATAAAGCTGACTATAGAGCTGAGGTTGCCGATCTACATTCTAAGTATGGCCGCTTTATGCTTTCGGTCGGACGCCTAGTTTACTATAAGGGTTATCTTGATTTGCTTGAGGCGATAAAAACGGCTCCCGGAAAATTACTGATAGTCGGCACTGGCCCCCTGGAAGCTGAAATGCGTAAAGTAATTACTGAAAATAATTTAAGTGATCGGGTAATAATTGATTCAAGCCATCCGAAAAATTTAATCCCTTATTATCAGGCCTGCGAATTTCTAGTTTTTCCTTCAAGCGCGCGCAGTGAGGCCTTTGGTTTAGTGCAGATTGAGGCGATGGCTTGCGCTAAGCCGGTTATAAATACCAATCTTCTAACAGGCGTGCCGGAAGTAAGCCTAGATAATGTTAGTGGACTGACTGTTTCCGTTGGCGATTCTAAGGGCCTGTCAGCGGCTATAAAGTCTTTATGGGAAGATAATGAGTTGCGTTTGAAACTAAGTGCTGGCGCCTTAAAACGTGCGGAAGATAATTATTCTAAAGAAAAATTTGAAACAGATTTAAAAAAGGCTTTATTAAAGATTTAGCCTCCTTATTGCTTTAGTTTTATTTGTTGATAAGTTTGCCTATTTTTAAAACAAAATCGTTGGTCAACTAAGAGCTCCTTAAGAGCTCTTTTTTTATTTGTCCTGAATATTAGCTCAAAAAACGGCTAAATTATTTTAATTTTATTTTAATCGGATTTTAGCCGGAATTTATTAATATTTTAACTAATATTAGCCTTGAAA
>CAIVBF010000146.1 GCA_903904095.1 uncultured bacterium
ATGCTTAATTATTAATTTTAAATTTATGAATGAGAAAAACAAGCAAAAAAGTGGTTTAAGTGGCTCTGTTTTATTTAAGGGGCGGAAAATCAGGAGACTTATGTTTAATAATGAGTGGTGGTTTTCGGTCGTTGATGTTTGCGGAGCTTTAGCCGAAAGCACCAATGCCAGAGATTATTGGTATAGAGTAAAGAGCCGAGTTGAAGATGAAGAAAAAATTCAACTGTCGACAATTTGTCGACAGTTGAAACTAGAAGCAGATGACGGGAAAATGCGTGAAACTGACTGCGCTAATACCGAGGGTCTGTTTCGTATTATTCAGTCTGTCCCTTCACCAAAGGCCGAGCCGTTTAAACGTTGGCTCGCCAAAGTCGGTTATGAGAGAATCCAGGAGATTGCTAACCCGGAACTAGCCATGGATAGGATGAAAAGAATTTATGAGAAAAAAGGTTATCCAAAAGAATGGATTGAAAAGAGAAGCAGGGGAATTGCCGTTCGTCATAGTTTGACTGATGAGTGGCGAGACAGAGGGATAAAAAGAGGCACGGAATATGCGATTCTGACTAATGAAATAATGGAAAGCACTTTTGGTTTAAAGGTTGATGATTATAAGAAAGTAAAGGGCTTAGAAAGCGAAAATTTGCGTGATCACATGAATGATATGGAGCTTATTTTAACGATGCTTGGCGAAGCAACCACAACTGAGTTAACTAAGGTTCGCGATTCAAAAGGTTTTGTGCCTCTTAAAAAAGATGCTAATGACGGCGGTTCTATTGCCGGTAGAACTAGAGATGACATTGAAAAACAGACTGGCAAAAAAATAGTTAATCCTAATAATTTTTTATTAAATTAATCCTATCTCCCGCTTCGGCTAATCATTGTCGCGATTGTGCGAAGAGTAATGTCTAAGTCTAAATATAGTGAGCGTTGTTTTAAATAGAATAAATCGTACTGCAGTTTTTCTAAAGTATCTTCACTGGTAGCCGAATGATATTCGCCGGAGACCTGATCCCAGCCAGTTAAGCCCGGTTTAATTAAAAGCCGGGTTTTATAATAGCGGATTTGTTTTTCAAGTTCGGCGACTATTTCCGGTCTTTCCGGGCGCGGTCCGATAAAACTCATTTCATTTTTAATAATATTAATTACCTGTGGAATTTCATCAAGTCTGGTTTTTCGTAGAAAATTACCGAATTTAGTTATGCGACTATCTTTTTCCTGTGTTAGTGATCGGTCATTATTATCTTCTTTCATGCTTCTAAATTTAATAATCTGGAATTCTTTTTCATTAAGACCTAAACGGGCTTGGCGGAAGAAGATCGGACCGCGGCTCTCTAATTTTATAATAATGGCGATTAAAGGCCAGAAGGGCAGAGAAACGATAAATATTATTAAGCCTAGGATTATATCGCCTAGTCTTTTAAGAAAATTAAAATAATTTTTTTCACCTTCTTTTAAATTTTCTAAAAACCATTCCGGGCCGATTGCCTCAACCGGGATTTTCCCGCTTAGAAGTTCGTAGAAATCCGGATAATTAAAAAAGTTGACTGAATAACTTAGGCAGTTGAATAAAATGTCGCTCATTTTTTCGTTTTGTCCGAAATAGTCGCAAACGACAATTGTTTTTATATTTTTTTCTTTAATTTTTTCGGCCAGACTTTCTAATTCTTCCGAATTTTTGAAAATAAGGGAGACTTGATAGCCGGTTCCTGGCTTGCTTCGTAATTCTTTTAAGATATTCTCGCTGTATTGATTAAAGCCTATAATCGCTAAATTGTTTTGCGGAATGACTGAATAGACAAGGGATTGATAAATTCCGCGCCAGATTAGAAATAATAAAGTATAGATTCCAATAAAGATTGCTAAATTAGTTTTTGGTGCGATATTTGACTGAACGTTTAAGTAAAAATAGATAATAGAGAGGGCGCTGCTGGCTAAGACTGAATTAATGACATTTAAAAAAAATTTGCGCCCGCGCATTTTCAGATTAAGACTATATAGACCGTTAATATAAAAAATTAAAATCCAAATTAAAAAGACGACCAGAAAGTGTGGCAAATGATTATTGAAATTATTGCTAATTTCATTTTTAGGGTAACGAATTAATAAGGTTGCCCAGAGCGCTAGAAACAGAAAAAGCAAATCGCCGCCGATTAAAATAATTTTTTTGAGGTTTTGAAACATATTATTTAAATATGATTCTAATATAACGCTTTATGCCCAAAAAATCAATTAAAATTAATAGCGGAATTATATAAATATGTTATAATAAATTTATAAAGATTCTAGTTTCTGCCCTGAAAGATATTGGGCGGCAGTATTTTTTTATATTATGCTAAAATTAAACAAAAAATATTGGATAAGAGGCTCCTTCCTGGTTTTGAGCCTAGTTTTTTTGTTAGTAAATTTTCTGCCGATTCAGCCCGCTCTTTCTAAGACTGACCCGAAGCCCTATCAGGTAAAATTAGCCAATAGCCCGGTTATTTATTTTTTACATTACGGGTCGCATCATAAAAAGGCTTATTTAAATTCCACTTCCTATCTGAGTTATAATCATAAGTGGTCTGATATTAAGATTATTAGCGCTAAAGAATTGGCGGCATGGCCGGATATGAATTTAATAAAGGCTGCTTCTTCGCCGACTGTTTATTATATTAAGGCTAATAAAAAAGCGAGACTTTTAAGTCGTGATGATTTAGAACGTTTTGGTTTTTTGGGTGAGCCGGTTCTAAATGTCGGCGATCTTGACTTAGCTCAGTATAAAACAGTTAGCTATCAGGAAGTCGGTTTATTGCCTAATGACTCTAAGAGCGATTCATCTTCGTCTGGAGCCACTAGTTCAGCCGATAATTCTAATAGTTCAACTAACTCTAATAATTCAAGTTCCGGTAGTACTGCAAGCTCAACTAGTTCCGCTGTTTTTCTGGGAAATCTAAATGTTTCTAACGATTTAGTTAAAGTGACCGACAATACTTTAATTACGAACACCAAAGATAATTTAATGGGTATCTTCCGTTTTCAGGCAACACAGAATACGGCGACGATTACCTCAATAACCTTTAGTTTTTCTGGTTTATTTAATAGCTCTTTATTAAGTCAGGCGACCGCTAAGGATGAAAATAATATTAATTATCGCATAAGCACTAATGTCCGCGCCGGTGAACGCCAGATAACGATTAATTTCCGCGATCCGATAACGATTGATCCTGGTACCGAAAAAACAGTTAAAGTTTATGTTGATTTTAAGAGTTGTGAGTGTAATAATCAGAACGTGAGATTAGAATTAAAGAAGGCTAGCGATATCGTTACTAATCTGACTCCGAATGCGGCCTGGCCTTTGCAGGGAACGGTTTTTAAAATGATGGTTGCCGATAATCTATTAGGCAGTTTAACTATTCAGAAAGAAAGTCTGTCCGATGCTTCTATCGGTAATAGCGGCCGCTTGCTTGGTAAATTTACTTTAGGCGAAACAACCGGACGGGAAGATGTGGTTATTAAAAAGATTGTTTTTAAAAATAATGGCAGCGCTTCCAAACACGATTTAAGCGCTTTTAGTCTTTCTAATAATAACCAGATGATTTCTAGAATTGCCGAATTTGATATTGATCATAATATCGTTTTTAATATCAGTTATCTGCGTGTTTCTAGAAATTCAGCGACGACTTTAACCGTTAAATCTGATTTAAAGGCTGACTACGATAAAAAGGCGACCGTTGATCTTCAGGCGACGGAAGTCGTCGGCACCGGACAGCTCTATAATCTTTCTATTCCTTTGAAAATTAATAATTTTAATGAAATATTTACTTTAAATTAAAGTTTTATGAAAAAAATTTATTTATTACTGTTTTTATCATTAGTTTTTTTTGTTCCCTCGTTTGTCCGCGCTTCCAGTGTTTGCGAACAGGATACAACTTTAGATTTTGTCGCTCGCGATCCTGACGGCTCCTATATTTCTAAAGCGACTATTGAAGTTTATAAACAAGAGACTGATGCTGATAACTTGCCGAAACCGACAACCCGTTTTGCGAGCGCTTCGGCTGACAATTCTTTAGGCAAGGCTCATTTATCTTGGCGCAATAGCGCGATGGCTTCCGATACTTATGCGATTAAGATAAAAAATGTTAATAATGACAGCGCCAGTTTCTGGTATTACGGTATTACTTTTACTTGCGGCCAAAAAGCCTCTTTAGATAAAACTTTGAGCGGTATATTTTTTGTTCTCCATGACGCTAAAGGCGAACCCCTGGCTAACGCGAATTTTAATGTTTATTCCCAGGTCTATGGCGCTAATGGCCGGCCTTTAGAAACGAAGAAAGCCTTACTCGTAACTTTAAATAGCGGTTCAAGCGGAAAAGTAAAAGTTTATTTGCCGCAGGGCAGCGTTCGCAGTATTGATAAAGCTTATAGCGACCATTATGTTTTAGAATTAAATCGCGGCAATAGTAAATTTACCTATTATAATATCCAGGTTGCCGATGGCCAATTAACGACTTTAGATTATTATTTAAGTTCTTTGCAGGTTAGTTTAAAGGATGTAACCGGCGCCGCTTACCCGGCTAATACCGTTGTAGAAGTTTTTAAACAGACCGTTTCTGAAAATAATATCCATCAAAAAGGCGATAAAGTCGGGGAAATGAAGCTGGACTCGGCCGGTTATGGAGTTTTAGAACTTGTTTCCGGAATGTATGTTTTAGGTATTAAAGGTTCTAATGGCCAGTATCAATATTTTTGGGATATGCAGGTTGAAGAGGGTCGCAGTACAACTTATTCCGTTACAACCGTTTCCGATCAGACAACGAACACTAATTCCAGTGGCGTTTGTCCGAATAATTCCCAGTTTACGCTTGTTCTTCGTAATATAAACGGCGAAATTGCCAATGGTTTGAAATATGAATTATACGAACAGAAGGCTAACGCTAATGGTTTACCGGCGGCCGGGGCAAAAATTAATGGTGGCACAATTGATAGCAGCGGCCGTTCCGTTATAAATTTTAAACCAGACCCTCGCCAAACTTATGCTTTAAAGATTTATGATAAGAAATCGGATATCGGCGAGTATTGGTTTTTTGATGCTGTCCGTTTCGCCTGTGATGCTAACCGCGTTGTTACAAAAAATATTCCTTCTTTGAAAATTATTTTACGTGATAAAGCCGGTGCTTTAAAAAGAAATTATAATTTCTCTCTATATGCTCAGAAATTTGATGTTGATAATAAGCCGATTTTTGAGGCCAGCGATTTAATCGCTAATTTAAAGACCGATGGTCTCGGTAGCGCCGTTGTTTATGTTGCTCCTTATAATGCTTATCGCAGCGGTCAGAGCGGTTTTTATGCGATTAGTTCTAAGGATAATAGCGGTAATATCGTTAATGTCTATAATATAAATATAACAGGGGAGAAAGATTATAATTTTTCTTATACCTTTAGCGGTGTTTCTGGTTCTTTAACGGATGCGGCTAGGAAACCCCAGGCCGGTAAAATAATTTCTTTATATGAAATAGTTGGCAGCGGTTCTAATAAGGCTCTCGGCCGCCAACTCTTGAAGAGTAAGACTGATGCTGCCGGTCAATTTTCTTTTGATTATCCGGCTGGTACTTACGCTTTAGTTAATCTTGATCAGTTTAATCAGAATAATATTTTTTGGAATGTCGCCGTTAATTCAAAGAGCAGTGGTCTATCTTTAGTTACTAATTTAACCAGATTAAAATTAGAAGACCAGCAGGCTGAAGATGTTCCCGGTAACGCCAGTCTAAAAGTTTATTCACTCTTAGCCGATGGCTCAAACTATTATCGCGATAAAATGATTTCCAGCGTTTCGCTTGATGCCTCTAAAGGCGCGAATATTTCTCTAGCTGAGGGTCCATATTTAGTTCTATATAGCGGGAAAAATAATCGTGAATACGGCATTACTTTTTGGGCCTCTAATAATAAATTAAATTCATTCACCGTTTATATAAATTCAAAATATTTAGTTTCTAATAAACAATATTTTAAATTATCGGGCGTTTCTAGTAGTTCATCCTCATATTATTCTTCCTCTTCGTCATCGTTAACTTCCAGTTCTTCTTCAAGTTCGGCAACGCCTGCTACAAATTCATCATCGGCCGCTTCGTCAAATAGTTTAGCTGGTCGGATTTTATTGCAGGTTGAAGATAAAGGTCAGGCTTGGTATATTAGTCCGACTAATAATAAACGATATTATTTAGGTCGCCCCGATGACGCTTTCAGTATTATGCGTAAGTTAGGGCTGGGAATTTCTAATAATAATTTTGACGCTTTAACTACAAATCCGAATAAAAGTTTATTAGGCCGTATCTTAATTAAAGTTGAAGATAACGGCCGGGCTTACTATTATAATCCACTAAATTCCAAGTTATATTATTTAGGCCGTCCTGACGACGCCTTTAAAATTATTAGAAATTTAGGTCTTGGTATTTCTAATGCTAACCTAAATAAAATTACCGCCTCTAATTAATTGTCTTTATAGTAGATTCCGCTTAACATATGGAAAAAGATCCTAAAAAAATGAATTGGCCGGCAATCGGCAATGATACGGCGATTGAATTTTTAAGCCGCAGTCTTATTAATGAGAAGATTGCTCAGACCTATGTTTTTACTGGTCCGGATGACTTAGGAAAGTCAACAATCGCGCTTGCTTACGCTAAAAATCTGCAAGGTGAAGCCGCCGGTTTTAATAGCGATCTTCATATTTTAGAACCATTAGCTGATAAGAAGAGCATTTCAATTGAACAGGTCCGAGAATTTATCAAGACTTTAAATTTGAGTTCATTCTCCGATTCCTATAAAATAGGAATCATTAAGCAAGCAGAACTATTAAGTGAAGAAGCTAAAAGCGCTTTATTAAAAACTTTAGAAGAACCGACCGAAAAAACCGTTATTATATTGTTAGTTAGCGATGAAAACAATTTACCGAAAACAATCCTGTCGCGCGCGCAAGTCCTTTATTTTTATCCCGTTAAGGCCAGTATTATTTATGATTATTTAATCAAAGAATGCGGTGCTAATCGTTCTTTGGCTAAAGATTTAGCGAGCTTAGTTCTTGGTCGGCCCCTGAAAGCCCTGCATCTTCTAGAAAATGCCGATCAGTATTCCGCTTATTTAGTTAGAGCCGAAACGATTATTAATTTTTTCAAAGAAGATTTAAATACCCGCCTAAGTAATTTAGATAAAATTTATAATGATAAGAGTTATAGTAAACAGGCCGTAGTTAGCGCTCAGGAAGTTTTAGAAATTAGCGAGGGAATTATGCGCGATTTGCTTCTTTTAAATCTTGGCGAAACTGATTTATTGCAGCATGTAATGTTAAAAGATAAGTTAATGGAAGCCAAGGCGGCGATTGAATTAGCCTATGGCGATAATAGCGGCGCTTATATTCTTAGTAAAATGTCTTTAATCTCTGATGCCCGGAAATATTTAAATTCAAATGTTAACCCCCGTTTAGTTTTAGAACAATTTTTGATAAATTTGTGATAACTATATGATAAAAATAAAAAAACAAAATTTAAAACTCACTCTGTTACTTTTGTCAGTTGCCTTAGTAAGTTCGGCTTGTTCAATCTCAACAACTTCTTTGGGAACTAGTTCTTCCTCTTCTTCCTCATCGGCAACCGAAAAAGATGCCAGTGTTTTTTTATCAACCGATCGGGGCGATAATTGGCGGATTATGACAAATTTAATTAGCACCAATGGCCGAACGGCTAGTATCAACGACATCAACGTTAATATAATGACGATGGACCCGCAGGATAATTTAGCGATTTATTTAGCGAGTTACGGTAGCGGCTTGTATTATACTTATAATATCGCTAATGGCTGGAATAGTGTCAGTACTTTAACGACCGGAACGATTAATGATGTTAAAGTTGATCCAAAAAATAAATGCGTTCTTTACGCTTCCGCTACAAATCGCTTATATCGCTCTAATGATTGCGCGCGAACCTGGAAGCAAGTTTATTATGATAGCAACACAACGATAAATGTTAATACAATCGCGATTGATCAGTTTAATACTAACATTGTTTATATCGGAACTTCGCGCGGTGAAATTATTAAGAGTATTGACTCCGGCGAGTCCTGGCAGACTATTCAGCGCCTAGAGGAGGGAATTGCTCGTTTAATTATCTCGCCCTTAGATAGCCGTTTAATATTTTTAGCGACTGTTAAAAATCGTATCTTTAGTTTTTCTCCCCTTAGCAGTACCGATAGCTCAACTCCAATCGGCGAAAATAATGATGTCTTAATTGATAAGTGGACGGATTTAAATAACGTTCTAGCTGATTATAATTTAGGTTCAAGCTTTAAAGATTTTGTAATTTGTCTCCAAGACGGTACAATGTTTATCGCTACCGATAAATTGATTCTACGTTCGCCTGATAATGGCATAAGTTGGGAAAGCATTAAGTTAATTCAACCGGAAAAGGATGCCGTTATCAATGCTTTAGCCGTTAATCCTCGTAATTCTCAGGAATTATATTACGTAACGAATACTACCTTTTTCCGATCAGCTGACGGCGGTTTAACCTGGACGATGAAAAAATTACCGACGAAGCGGGCCGGGAGAGAGCTATTAGTTGATTTCAATGACCCTTCTATTATTTATTTAGGAACTGTTAAATTAAAATAATTAAAAATGGTGAGATAGAATATCTTTTGAGCGCCTGTTATTTCGTAGAGTAAAAATGAGCGTTAGCGAATTTTTGCCCCAGAAAATCACCGAAGCGAAAAAAGATATTCTATCATAACTTAAATATATAAATTAAAAAATATGTCTGAATTTTTACAAGCCAAACAAAATGATTTTCATAATGCGTTAGAATTCTTCCGTAAAGAAATCGGCACATTAAGAACCGGACGTGCTAATACTAGTGTTTTAGATAGCGTTTCCGTTGAAGCTTATGGAATAATGAATCCCCTTAATGCCGTCGCTAACATCGCTATTTCCGACGCGCGCTGTATTCTTATCGCTCCTTGGGATAAAGGCGTTATTAAGGCGATTGAGAAGGCTATCGTTGAAGCTGATTTAGGACTAGGCGTTGTTAACGAAGGCGATAAGATCCGTCTAACCGTTCCACCTTTGACTGAAGAGAACCGCAAGGAATTAGTTAAGAAATTAAATGAAAAAATGGAGAAGACCCGTATAATCTTACGCGGTGTTCGCGATGCTATTAAGAATGCTATTGAGCATGCTTTTGAAGAGAAGGAAATTAGCGAAGATGATAAATTCCGAGCGATGAAAGAGCTTGATGAGTTTTCCGCTAAAAAGAACGATGAATTAAAAGATATCCGCGATCGTAAAGAGAAAGATGTCATGGAAATTTAATTAAAAGCGTATTAAAAAAGGTGGTATTTAATTAAGTTTCTTTAATGATTAGTATAATCTAAGATGCTGGTCAAATAAATATAATATGTTAACTCTGATTATTTTTTTGTTAGTTCTTTCTGTTTTAGTTTTTGCTCATGAGTTCGGTCATTTCATGACCGCGCGCCGTTACGGTGTTAGAGCGGAGGAATTCGGTTTTGGTTTTCCGCCTCGGGCAATTGGCTGGTATAAAAATAAATTTGGAAAATGGCGCCGGGTTATCGGTAATCGCAGTGTTGAAAGTCTAGAAACTAATGAGGACGAAAAATTACATCCCGGTAAAAAGCAGACTATTTATTCGCTTAATTGGTTACCTTTGGGCGGTTTTGTAAAAATTAAAGGCGAAAACGGCGAAGGCCGGAATGATAATGATAGTTTTTCCGCTAAAAAAGTCTGGCCGCGCGTTGTTATCTTAGCGGCCGGTGTAATAATGAATATAATTCTGGCCTGGTTTTTATTTTCCGTCGCTTATTTAATTGGTCTGCCACAGTCTACAGATTCTTTAGGCAAAGGCGCTATTGTAACAAACTCTAATGTTGTCGTGGCGGAAGTTATCGCTGGCTCAGCCGCGGAGAAAGCTGGTTTAAAAATTAATGATTATATCGTTGAAGTGGCTGGCAATAAAGTAAATAGCGAAAAAGATTTGCAGGATCTAATTGCCGTACGCGGCGGACAGGAAGTAAAATTACTTATTGAACGTAATACAAAGCGGGAAGAAATTAAGGTTGTACCAGCTTCCGTTAATGGCGGAAGAGCAACTATGGGCGTCGCGATTTTTTCGGCCGCCTTAGTTCGTTATCCTTTTTTCAATTCTTTCTGGGAGGGCGCTAAAACAACTGTTTTTGTCTTAAAAGAAATTTTTGTTGCCTTCGCTGGTTTGATTGCTAGTATTTTTCAAGGTCAAAATGTTGGTGAGCAATTCGCCGGTCCGGTCGGTATCGCTAAAATTACCGGTCAAGCCGCTCGGCTAGGAATAAATTATTTATTACAGTTCGCCGCTTTGTTATCTTTAAATTTAGCCGTAATTAATATTTTACCTTTCCCGGCCCTTGATGGCGGAAGAATATTATTTCTTCTTATTGAAAAGATTAAAGGAAAGCCGGTCAGGAAAGAAGTTGAGGGAATGATTCATAATATCGGTTTTCTGCTTCTTATCGCCCTAGTTTTATTTATAACTTATAAAGATATTGTTAAGTTATTTTAGTTATATTTTTAATTAGACTTTTTGAGTGCCTGTGATTTCGTAGAGTAAAAATGAGCGTTAGCGAATTTTTACCACAGAATATCACCGAAGCGAAAAAAGTACTAATTAAAAATAAAAACATAATCCAATTTAATTATTAATTAAAAATATATGCAAATTAGATTAAAAGCGACAAACCTAGAATTGACCGAAGCAATTCGTAATTATTTTCAGACTAAGATTGATATGGTTGAGAAATATTTAGGCGATGTCCCGGTGATTAATTGCGATGTTGAAATTGAAAAAGCGGTTGGCGGCCAGCACAAGGGTGAGATTTTTAGA